>NZ_JBQHWJ010000006.1:0-70960 GCF_052064035.1 Bulleidia sp. HCP3S3_C9
TAGCCAAATATATTTTTAAATCTCATCCAATGACCCGCAGACAGATTACGAATGCTTTGAATGCTGCTTTTCCTATTTTTGCTCAATAGTGAATCTGATGGTTAATTATGTAAATAAAACTCATATAGAAAACTATATGAGTCTTGATTTTATTGAATTTTCTTTAAAAGATTTGCCAATCCGTAAATATCTTTACTTGACATAAACAAGAAACATGCTGGTCTTTCTTTTGCGAGCAGTTCTGCACCTTTCTCATCTTCTGTAATGACCTTAGAATCTGGAATCATCTTCTGCAGATATGTGATATCAATATCTGTTCCATCCTGCTTGTCATCAATACTTGTGAAATCACAAAGATAAACAGCATCAGCTTTCATCAACTGTTTCTTAAAGTCTTCCGCAAAATACTTTACACGAGAAGCACGATGTGGTTTAAATACCGCTACAAGTTTTTTGTCAGGGAATCTTTTTCTCGCAGTATCAATTGTTACGCCAACTTCTGTTGGATGATGTGCATAGTCATCAATAAAGATATTATCTTCATGTTTTTCTACAACAAATCTTCTCTTGACACCTTTGAAATGAGACAGGCCTTCTTCAATCAAGTCTTTTGGAATTCCTTCTAGAATAGAAACACCAATGACAGCTAAAGAATTCAATAACAGGTGATGTCCAACAAGTGGTGTAGAGAAATGACCAAATGGTTTTCCTTCAAATATTACATCAAAGTCCATGCCATCACTTCTTTCATCAACATTGACAGCCTGAATATCATCTGTATCTTCTAGACCATACCAGTATACTTTTGTACCATCCAGCTGCAGCATTCTTGCCTGTTCATCTTCACCATAGATGATCATTGCTTTTGTAACGTTCTTTGCAAATTCTTCATAGGAACTTCTATAATCCGCTTCATCCTTGAAATAATCAACATGATCGATTTCTACGTTTGTTACAATAGCATATTCAGGATGATATGCTAAGAAGTGTCTGCGGAATTCATCAGATTCCAGACAGAAATATTCTGTATCCTTTTCAAGATGTCCTGTGCCATCTCCAATGAGGTATCCTGTTTTCTTATACTGTCCCATTACAGTAGATAACATACCTGTTGTAGTTGTTTTTCCATGTGAGCCAGCAATAGAAATCAAATGATAGTTCTTCAAGAAATCACCTAAGAATTCATGATATCTAGCGCAGATACAAGTTGGATTGTTTCTTGCGGCGATAACTTCAGGAAAATCCTCTAGAAATGCATTGCCAATAATGACATGCATACCATCTTTGATATTTGCAGGATCAAAGTCATAGATTGGAATATTTCTCTCAATCAATCCTTGTTCTGTAAAGAAATGCTTTGAAAGATCAGATCCACTGACTTCATTTCCAAGATCTTTTAACATGCATGCCAAGGAAGACATACCTGTTCCTTTGATACCAATAAAATAATAATTCATTAGTCTAGACCTTCATCATCTGGGAACAATGTCTTGTCTAAAACCATTGTCTGATCATTTACTGGCTGTTTTTTTGGTGCAGGTGCTTCTGGATGAATATCTTCTTTAAATTCATTATCACTAGCTAATAGAATATCATCTAATGAGAATTCAGGAATATCATCTTCAGCTTTATAATTCTTTGCATTGCCAACTGTCTTTTCTAATACTTCACTCTTTTCAACAGTATCTGCAATCATGCTTGGTGCGTCTTCTGAATCTGCACCATACATTGGAGAAATAATTGGAGTGATATTAGAATCATTCTTGATTTTTTCTGTTGCACTGTACTTGCGAGCAGTATTCTTGACAGCGTTTAAATCCTTTTCATCAACACCGAAAATTGGTGAGATAACTGGTTTAAACTGATATCCTGTTACTGTTGGCTTTTGCTTTGGCTTGCTATTTGTAACTGGTTTAGCAACTGGTTTTGATGCTGGCTTCACAACTGGCTTTTCTTCCACTTTTTCTTCTGTCAATGTAATGCCAAGCTTTTTAGCTGGCTTTGGCTCTTCTTTCTGTTCTACCTGAAATAAAGAATCAAAAGAAGGTTCTACCGGTTTTTCAGCAACTGGCTGATTTACATCAATATTATTGAAAGATGGCTGTTCATTCCTGACGACAGGAGCAGGTTGAACAGGTGCTGGAGCAACAGGTTCTGCAAGTGGCTGTTGTTCTGGAACAACATGGTGTTCTTTCTTGACACGTTTAGGTTTTTCTTCAATTTCTTCCTCTTCGTCTTCCATATCATCATCTTCTTCGAATAAAAGATTCTGTAATTTCTTTAACATTATGGATCTCCTTTCCCGTCATATTCGTTTTGTGACAATAATCCATGAATAATTTTATCACAAAATATATGATTTTTAAGCCTTATTCTGAAACATCCTCAGAATTTGTGAACTGTTTTGGTCCATCTTCATTTCTCTGAGATGTATCTTCTTTACTGGATGGTTCTTCAAACAGTTCTTCAATTCTTCCACTTTCAGGAACAACCTGTTTAAATAACTCAATTTTTTCAGATTTATAATTTACTGTATTTCTATTTGCATAAGCATCAATGACTTTCGCATCATCGACTTTGACACTTCTAGCAATCTGCATCATATCTTTTACAATTTCAACAGAACTTAATGCATCCTCTACTGCATAAAAGATTACCGTATCACTTGTAAATTCCGTCATATACCATCCATTCTTTTCATAGATGTTTACAACATAGCGATGTGTTGCTTCTTCACTGTCTACATATTCACCTTCACTATGAACAACAGGATCAAGAAAGCTGACAAGCGCTGTATTAGACGTCGCATCATCTTTCTGAGTGATGGAAGCAACATTTAAATTCATCACAAACCGTTTTCCATGATCATTGAGCACTGTAGAAATTGAAGTAGATGTGTGTCTGCCAATCGATGGTGCAAGATAATAGGAATACAATGGTTTATTCATATTTGAATCAAAGATCTTCGCAGATAATACCTGCTGCAAGACAGTATCAATTTCATCTTGCATATGAATGTTCTTTTTTACAGTACATCCACATAAGCTCATCGCTAAGATCAATATACAAATAACTTTTTTCATGATATTCACTCTTTATGATCAACAACAGCACACAATCGATAGATCGGCATACCCTGTTCCAAAAACTTGCTTTCATATTCAGTAATTGCATCTTCAGAATGTTCTTCTCTTCTAAAATCAACAGAGAAATCTGTCAACGTAAATCCATTCTGCAAGAAATATAGAACACTGTCTTCAAACAGATCTTTATTATCTGTCTTCATTAATATCTTCCCATTTTCATTCAAAAGTGTCTTATAAATATTTAAAAATTTTTCAGAAGAAAGTCTTCTTTTATGACAATGCTTCTTTGGCCATGGATCAGAAAAATTCAAATGAATGACATCAATTTCATTTTCTTCAAACCAGTCCAGCATAAATTCAGCATTTCCACAGATCATATGATTGTTAGACAAATCATAATTTCCTTCCACTGCTTTTCTTGCGGCAACCGCTGCTGCACTTGGATCTCTTTCAATACCTACCCATGCAGCTTCTGGATACATCTTAGACATCTGACGAAGATAATCCCCTTTGCCCATGCCAATTTCAACATGAAGAATATCTTTATTCAACATCTTCTTCCATTGTCCTTTATAGTCTTGCGGCGTACTTGTAATATAGTCAGAATGTTCTTCCATCCATCCTTCTGCCCATTTCTTTTTTCTCATTCTCATATGTAATACCTCAAATCATCGTTATTTTACCATGGAAACGATAAGATACTCAATCCATAGCCGTTTCATTCACATTCGTAGAAAATTGCATATCTGTTATTTTCTGTGCAGTATAGAATGGAATCATGCGATGTTCAAAATGACCATATTCTATATCTTTTCTAGAAACTGTGTAACTGTCTCTTGTACCTTCCAGTGTAATATCTTCCAATTTTTTTTCTTGTAGAATGTCATATAAAACTGTTGAAGCAATCTGATACTGTTTCTGGTATGTATAAACATCTAAAGCAGTCCATGAATCTTCATCATTCGCCCGAATATAAATTTGATCTAGATCTTGCCTGCAGGAAGCAATCTCCTGTTTGGAATAATCTACAAGTGCATCATAGTTTTGATAAATCACACTATTTAATAAATGTGGTGTATCAATTTCTTCAAAATTTTTTAAATTAGAAATTGAAATTACTTCTTTTCCATTTGTAAATTTAACATGCAATGGATAATTTAATGTTTTATCAGAGTATTGTGCATTTTCTTCAATAACACCACTTTGAAATTCCATTAATAATGCATATGCCTCTTTCAATTCATCACGATTTTTAAATTCCTTCAAGAAAATGATTTCTGACTTGTATCCATCTAGAAAACGATAGGATATGTTAAAAAACTTACATAAATCCTCATAAGAAGATAGATAGTGATCCATCACAATTGTCTGATAATTATTCATCAGTACATTTGTTTCATAAAACGAAGCAGAATCCATTGTATGATGATCAATTGTCTGCCACTGTAATCCGCGATCAAAAGATTCCTGAAATGTCCATACCGTATCTTTATTTACTTTTTTCACGCTGATCATTTTTGCCTTTGAAGACTTTGTTGTCTGCAGGTTGTAGTCAGAAACATCAGCACTTGTATAGCGAATCACTTTACTTTGACAAGAAGACAATAACAAACCCAAAACCAATACCAGTATTCCTTTTTTCATATTCCCTCCTTAATCAAAGAAAGGCCTCAAACGAGGCCTGTCAATTATTCTGCAGTTTCTTCCTTCTTCTTGAATACACGCTTTTCAACGTTTGCTTCATTCTGAGGTTTGAAACTTCTTCTTTCACCTTTGTGTGGACGAGAAGGTTTTTGTGGTTCTACATAACCTTCTGGCTTTTCAAGACATTCCTTTGCAGATACCTTGATCTTTCCACTTTCATCAATATTGATGACCTTTACATGAACTGTATCACCAACATGCAATTCTTTCTTGATATCATCTACTCTTTCCCACTTCAGCTGAGATACATGCAGAAGTCCATCTGTGGAACCAAATAATGTAACGAATGCAAATGAATCACGTACTTCAGATACAACTGCATCATATTCTTCGCCAACCTTGGCTTCACGAATGAGGTCTTCAATCATCTGTCTTGTCTTATCAAGAACTTCCTGGCTTGTATGATAGAGAACTACCTTTCCATTATCATCAATATCGATCTTAACGTTATCGCATTCAGCAATGATCTTATCAATTGTTTCTCCACCCTTACCAATGACAATTCTGATCTTGTCTGTTGGAATTGTAAATGTAGAGAATTTTGGAGCCCACTTAGATAATTCCTTACGTGGTTCACTGATTGTAGCTTCCATGTTATCTAAGATCTGCATTCTGCCCTTATGTGCCTGCGCAAGAGCTTCTCTTAAGATATCCATAGAAATACCTGTAACCTTGATATCCATCTGTAAAGCTGTGATACCTTCACGTGTACCAGCTACCTTAAAGTCCATATCGCCATAGTGGTCTTCTGCACCCTGAATATCTGTCAAGATAGAATATGTATCACCAACAGTAATCAATCCCATTGCAACACCAGCAACCATTCTCTTGATTGGAACACCTGCTGCCATTAATGACATTGTTCCAGCACAGATAGATGCCTGAGAAGAAGAACCGTTAGATTCACATACTTCAGCGACTGTACGGATTGTATATGGGAATTCTTCTACTGATGGCAATACCTGAAGAAGTGCTCTTTCGCCTAATGCACCATGTCCAATTTCTCTACGACCTGGTGTACCCATTCTGCCAACTTCACCAACAGAGAATGGTGGGAAGTTATATTGATGCATGAATCTCTTTTCTGTCACTGTTGTAAGATCTTCAACTAACTGTGCATCAGACAGAGGACCTAATGTTGTAACAGAAATAACCTGTGTTTCTCCACGAGTGAACATAGCAGAACCATGTACACGTGGCAATAAATCAACCTGTGAGTTTAATGGACGTAATTCATCAAGCTTACGGCCATCTGGTCTAACCTTATCTTCAGAAATCAATCTTCTGATTTCAGCAGCTTCAACTTCTACACAATATTCAGCAGCCTGCTTCTGTGCTTTGATCTGTGCAGCTTCATCTTCATATTCCATTGCACCGATTTCTTCAACCATCTGGTTCTTTAATTCTTCGATACGGCCATAGCTTTCAAGCTTACCCTTAATAGAAACAGCCTTACGAATTTCATCAGCAGCATGTTCATCAACATATGCCTTGATAGATGGATCAATTTCATAAAGAACAACTTCCATCTTTTCCTTCGCACATTCAGCAATGACTTCTTCTTCAATGGCACATAATTCCTTGATTGCATCATGTCCAATCTGTAAAGCAGTTAACATTTCATCTTCACTGACTTCTTTTGCACCAGCTTCAACCATGTTAATTGCCTGCTTTGTACCAGCAACTGTCAAAGACAATACTGCTCTTTCAGCCTGTTCAACAGATGGGTTGATCACATATTCATCATCAACTTTCGCAACAACAACACCAGCAACTGGACCGTTGAATGGAATGTTAGATACACAAAGTGCTAATGAAGACCCAAATAAAGCAGTCATTTCACTGCTTGCATCTGGATCACAAGACATGACTGTATTTACAACCTGTACTTCATTACGGAAACCTTCTGCAAATAAAGGACGAATTGGTCTATCAATCAAACGAGCAGTTAAAGTAGCATGCTCTGTTGGTCTACCTTCTCTTCTTAAAAATCCTCCAGGAATCTTTCCTGCAGCGTACATTTTTTCATTGTACAAAACTGTTAATGGGAAGAAATCTGTATCCTTTGCCTGATTACTTGCAGTAGCTACAGATAATACAACTGTATCATCGTATCTGACAACAACACTTCCTCCTGCCTGTTTGGCAATTTCACCATTTTCAACTGTTAATGTTCTTCCGTGAAATTCCCAGCTTTTCTTAAACTTTTCCATTTTTCTTTTCTTTTCCTTTTCACTATTCGACTTTTTTAATCACGTAACGTTAGCAATTATATCACAGATAACTATATAAAACTATGAATATTTACGCTTAAAAAACAAGCGATGAATCGTGATTCATCACTTGTTTCCTTTGATTAGATTTTCTTTTTGAAGATGTGAAAACTGTTTGATTTCATATTCTCTTTTCATTGCCTGAATACGATCTTCAAATTCTTCAAAATATGCAATTCGAAGCGGATGATGCGTTCTCGTATATTTTGCACCTTTTCCTTTACAATGCATTGCAAAGCGTCTATTAAGATCATTTGTCCAGCCAGTGTAATAGGAACCATCTTCACATTCCAGTATATATACATAATTCATTCAACAGATTTCAAGCTTTCTACCATTGCAATTGCGGAAAGTTTCTTACGCATCAGAAGATTCACAAAAATTCCAAAGGCTGCCGTCAATATGACAGACAAGAATAAACTGAGCGGCATAACATCTACGCCATACATCACATACGAGAATTGCAATTCACGCATGATCCAATGATGAATTGCAATACCAAGAGGCAATCCTGCAACAGCTCCAAGCAATGTCAGTACATTATTTTCTTTATAGACATATGACTGCACTTCTTTCTTTCTAAAACCCAGAACCTTTAGTGTTGCGATTTCTCTTTGTCTTTCAGAAATATTGATATTCATCAGGTTGCCTAGTACAACAAATGCCAATGCCATAGAAGAAACAATCAATACAATAATAATATAATTCAATGTGCTGACCATCTGATTAAAGTTTTCTAAAGTGACATCATAGAAACTGATGGAATCAATATGGGAATCATTTGCAAGCATCTTCTGCAGATGTGTAGAATCATCTGTTGAACATGTGATAAACATCGTATCATCTTCTAATGTTGTATCAAACAGTTTTTCATACAATGGTTTAGAAATAAATGCATAATGCTGAATATACATTTCACAGATTCCACTGACCTGTACTTTCTTTCTGACACCCTTTTTACTTTCAATTGTAACCGTATCACCAGTGTGAATATTTAGATCTTCAGACAGCTTTTCAGAGATGATAATACCTTCATCTGTTAATGGAATTGGTTGATGTCCTTTTCTTGTACGTATCGTATACAGCTGTTCAATTTCTGCATTGTTTTCAAATACCTGTGTCAGTACCGTTTCATCTTCATCATTAAATGTAACAATACCTGTATAAGATGCTGCTGTCAGATTGCTTGCTGCTTCTTTATCAGCATTCACTTTTTCAATAAGTGCTTTTTTGTCTTCACTTGATGTTTCCGCATTGATTTTAGCAGAACCATCATAGTGAGTGATATCTGTAAACTGAAGTTTTACCATCTGATTGATGGAATCTCGAATTCCAAATCCAATCACCATTAAAGCAGAACATCCACCAACACCAATAACCGTCATAATCAAACGACGCTTATAGCGTAATAAATTTCGAACAGTCACTTTCCATGTAAACGATAAATGATTCCAGATAAAACCAATATGTTCAATGAATGTTGATTTTCCTAGCTTTGGAGAAGCTGGCCGCAACAATTGTGATGGTACTTCTTTCATGGATTGATGACATACATAGTATGTTGTAAAACACATGACAATAAGAAATGAAATCGTTGCGATGATAATCAAACGGAAAGGAATATATAAATGCATATCTGGTTCGATATAAAGCATTTTCCAGGATTCATAGATGATTTTTGGAAATGTTAATGTTCCGATGATAGAACCAATCATGCACCCAATCAAAGTTGCACTGAATGCATAGAATAAATATTTAAATGCACATTGAAACTGTGTATAGCCAAGCGCTCTTAATATTCCAATCTGTCCTCTTTCTTCATCAATCATTCGCGTCATTGTTGTAAGACAAACTAAAGCAGAAACAAGGAAAAAGAAGACAGGGAAAATATTACCAATTGCGGCCATCTGATCTACAGTTCCAGAATATGTTTCCATACCATAATGCTGTGTACGATCTAAAACTGTCCATTTTGCCTTTTCTAGATCTTCAATATCCTGTTTTGCCTTATCAAGTTTTTCTTTTGCTTCATTTAACTTTTGCTGACCAGTTTGTCTTTGTTCTTCCAGTGTCTGTTTTCCTTCTTCTAAAGAAGTTTCTCCCTCGTTGATCTTAGATGTATTGTTTTTGATTTCTGCCCATCCAGAATCAATCTGTGACTGGGAAGAAGAACGTGTTGCTTCTAACTGCTGATAAGCAGCATCCAGTTGAGACTGTCCAGAAATAACTTGTGTCATGCCTTGTTCATATTGTGCTAAGCCATCATCATATTCTTTGATCTTTGCACGTATTTCATCGATTGACATGCCAGCTTCTTCAATGATTTTTGCCTGTGCTTTATCAATGATAGATGCAACAGTAGAAACAAGAATCTTTCCATCATTTAAATTGCTGTCTGGTGGAAGAAATGCACTGAATTTCTTTAACTGTTCTAATAATTCCTGATATTGTGGATCATCACTGAGATCCTTATCTTCTTCTGGAAGACGAGATTTGATAGAACCTAACGTATCATAAGTATTCACAAGATTTTTTGCCTGACTGATTTCATCTGCATGTTCATCTAACTGTTTCTTACCATCTTCCAGTTTTGCTTTTGCCTGGTTTAATTCGTTTTGTTTTTCATCAAGTGTTGCCTGATTCAAACTGATTTGTTCATTTAATGTATTTTGAGAATCTATCAGCGTCTGTTTTCCTGAAGCAATCTGTTCTTTTCCACTTGTCAGTTCGTCTTCCGCATCTTCTAATTGTTTCTCTCCATCTTTGATGCCATCATTGAATTCTCTTAATGCATCTCTATATTCTTCATAGCCTTCCTGGTATTTTTCTTTTGCCTGTTCAATGATCGTATCTCTTCTATGTTTGCTTTGAACAATCCCTAGATCCTGGATATTTTCTTTTACTTCTGCACAATATTCTTTATATGCATCAGAAAAAGCATATAAGCTCTTTCCTTGTTTGGTTAATACATTGATTTCTGTGAAATAATCCATAGAAAAAGCATCAGAAGGAATATACATATATGTCGCAATATATTGATTCGATAATGTAGAAGTTTCTTTTGTTTCATTGATATATAAAGGTGTATCAATTAGACCAACAACTTTTACTTTTTCAACGCTCAAAAAATCGGATAAGTCATGTTCAGGGCGAGATAGCGTAATTTCATCTCCAACCGCAAAAAGATCCGTCATCTCTGTTCCACTTTCACATACAACTTCATTTTCATTTTGCGGAAGACGTCCTTCTTTTAATACAAATTGATTGATTTCATTATTAGCATCATAGGAATGCACTCTTGTAACTTTTGACATACGAGAGTTGCTTGCCAGTACATCAACAAACTTACTGCCTTCTGCTTTATCAACTTTACTCATTTGTGATATCGCATCTACATCTTCATCATCAAATCCATAATTTGAATAAATTGTAATATCTTTCAAATTTGTATCATCTGCATAGGCATCTACATTTTTTCCCATGATATATGAACTGCCTGATACACCGACGAAAAAGGCAACACCAATAATGATAATTGCCACAAGCGAAAAGAATCTTCCTTTCGTATTCTGGATCAGTCTAACGATATCCTTTTTTTGCGTTTCGTATATTTTTACCATTCGATTGTTTCAATATCCTGTGGATGTTCATTGACTGTATCAGATACAATCAATCCATTCTTAACTCTAAGCACACGATCTCCCATAGGAGTAATCGCAAGATTGTGTGTAATCACAATCACTGTCATATTCTGCTTTCGACAAGTTTCCTGCAAAAGCTTTAAAATCTGTTTGCCAGTCACATAATCCAAGGCACCTGTTGGTTCATCGCACAATAAAAGCTTTGGATTTTTTGCCAGTGCACGTGCAATTGCTACTCTTTGCTGTTCACCGCCAGATAACTGTGAAGGAAAGTTGTTTTTACGATCCTGCAGTCCAACTTTATCCAGAATTTCATCTGGATCCAGTGGGTTCTTGCATATTTCTGTTGCCAGTTCAACGTTTTCTAACGCAGTTAAATTCTGTACCAGATTATAGAACTGGAACACAAATCCAATATCAAATCGACGATAATCCGTCAGCTGTCTCTCGTTCAAAGAGTCAATTCTTTTCCCATCTACTAGAATTTCACCACTTGTACATGTATCCATACCACCAAGAATATTTAATATTGTACTTTTTCCAGCACCAGAAGCACCCGCAACGACAATAAATTCTCCTTTTTCTACTTGAAAAGAAGCACCTGCCAATGCATGAATGTCTACTTCACCGACATGATATGTCTTTTTTACATCACGAAATTCAATATAACTCATCTTTTTTACCTTACATGTATTATAAAAAAAACACTAGCTTTATGCTAGTGTCATTTTGCTTGAAATGTATTACTTTCTTAAGCCTAACTTCTGAACAAGATCTCTGTAACGGTTAACATCCTTGCTCTTTAAGTGAGCTAATAGACTTCTTCTACGTCCAACCATCTTTAATAGACCACGGTTAGAAGAATAGTCCTTCTTGTTAGCCTTCATGTGCTCTGTAAGAACGTTGATCTGTTCTGTTAATAAAGCAACCTGTACTTCTGTAGAACCTGTATCGCCTTCCTTACGGCCAAAGTTCTTTACGATTTCAGCTTTCTTTTCGTTTGATAACATTTTTATTTTCCTCTTTCTTTCTTATAACTTTTACACCGAGCATATCGTCAGAGGAACGGTATTCCCAGTCCTAAAAGCTTTGATACTATATCACTAATCCAGTCGATGTGCAAGATTTATTGATGAATTACACCTGTAATAAATAAGACAAATAATACTGCAGTAATCAATCCCACAACAATATCTGCAATTGCGATGTAATAGAACTTGTCTTTTTTATCTGCATTTCTTTTCATGCCTAAAAATCCAAGCACAAGTGCAACAAGTGAAAAAATACCAATCTGGTTGAACAAGACTGATAAAAATGCACCAATCAATCCATACAATGGGAACATTGTATCAATTGCATTCTTGTTGTAATTCTTTTTCTTTCTGATTGCTGCATCTTTCTTGGCTTGTTCTTTTTCTTGTTCTATACGTTTTTCTTCAGCCATGAGCTCTGCTCTTTGACTTTTTTTCTTAATATTTGATTTTTTTAATCCGCCTGCCATAATTTCTCCTACATCAGCTCTACAAGAATCGAATTCATAATTTCAAATCCTTGTTCGCTGCAACGAAAATATCCATTTTCTATTTCAACAAGATTTTTCTGCATTAAAGGTTTGATTTTTTCTCCATAAACATCTATAAATGATGTCTGGAAAGTCTTTTCAAATGCATGAATGTTCATTCCTTGTTTCATTCTTAAAGACATCATAATATTTTCAAACATTTCATCTTTTTTATCTAAGAGAATTTCTTCCTGTTGAAATGGATCTTGTATATATTGTCTGATATCTTTACTTTTTTCATATCGGATATGATTTTCTTTCCCGCTTGCACCAGCACCACATCCATAAAAATCTTCATATCTCCAATATGCCTGATTATGTTGTGATTCATATCCTTCCAATGCAAAATTTGATACTTCATATTGATGATAGAAAGAAGCATTGAGTTTCTGTACGATCCATTCATACATATCAGCTTCTGTATCTTCATCCAGATGATCATATCCTTTTCTTTCAAAGACAGTGTTTTCTTCAATTGTTAAAGAGTAGAGTGATAAATGTGTTGGATGCAAAGACAATGCATCATTAACACTCTTCTTTAGAGACTCCATTGTTTGAAATGGCAAAGAATACATGATGTCTAATGAAATGTTTTTAATTCCATATTGCTTTAACAAAGAAACAACAGACTGAACACATGAAAATGTATGATGTCGATTCATCAGCTTTAAAAGCTTGTCTTCTGTTGTCTGCAATCCAATCGAAACACGATTTACACCATGCTTCTTCAAAATCTGTATCTTTTCTTCTGTTAACGTTTCTGGATTGATTTCAATCGTATATTCTTTCACTTCAGATACATAGCTGTCAAAAAGTGATAGTAATCTATCCAGTTGTCTTTCATTGAGACTTGTTGGCGTACCTCCACCAATATAAATTGTCTTTAAACTAGAAATCTCTTTGCTTTCTATTTCTTTCTGTAATGAAAAAAGATACGCATCTACGATATCTTCCTGATATACACGATGAACAAAGTCACAATAGTAACAAATCGTTTTACAGAATGGAATATGAACATATAAATAATCAGCTGTTGTCATCATCCATGGATAGAACTGCCATGAAAGCTTCCTGTGGAATGACTACAGAACCAACTGCCTTCATACGTTTCTTACCTTCTTTCTGCTTCTCTAACAATTTCTTCTTTCTAGAAATATCACCACCATAGCATTTTGCCAAAACGTTTTTACGTAAAGATTTAATATTTGTACGTGCGATGATTTTCCCACCTAAAGCAGCCTGTACTGGAATTTCAAACTGCTGCTTAGGAATCAGATCCTTTAATTTTGAAGTAATTTCACTGCCTCTGCGATAACTTTCAGAACGGTGAATAATCACAGACAATGCGTCGACAGCTTCCCCATTCAAAAGAATATCCATTCTCACAAGATCATCCTTACGATAGCCAATCAATTCATAATCCAAAGAAGCATATCCCTTAGAACTTGACTTCAAGCGATCAAAAAAATCAAAGATGATTTCTGACAATGGCATTTCATAGATAATTGTATTTCTTCCAGCATCAATCACTTCCATTGTCTGATAGATACCTCTTTTTCCTTGGCATAGTTCCATAACAGCACCAATGAATTGATCTGGTACCATGATGGATGCTTTGACATACGGTTCCTCTACATGATCAATCGAAGAAGCATCTGGCATTTTTGCCGGGTTATCAATTTCAATCATTGTTCCATCAGAAAGATACACATGATAAATAACAGATGGCGCTGTTGCAATCAAATCCAGATTGTATTCTCTTTCTAGTCTTTCCTGGATGACATCCATATGTAAAAGACCTAAAAATCCACATCTGAATCCAAATCCAAGTGCCTGAGATGTTTCTGGCTCATATTGTAATGAAGCATCATTCAGCTGCAGCTTGTCTAATGCATCGTGCAGATCCTGATATTTCGCCGCATCACTTGGATACAATCCACAATATACCATCGGATTCATTTTGCGATATCCTTCCAATGGCTTTTCACATGGACGATCTGCATTTGTAACCGTATCACCAACAAGTACTTCATGAATATCTTTCATACTTGCGGCAAACCATCCAACGTCGCCATTGATCAGTTTATTGACTTTGACTTCTTTTGGATTTCGAATACCAGCTTCTAGAACTTCATATTCTGCTCCTGTTTCCATAAAGCGGATCTTATCACCCACTTTTAATTCACCTTCACGAATTCTAACCAAAGCAATAACACCACGATATGGATCATAGAAGGAATCAAATACAAGAGCCTGTAAAGGTGCATCTTTATCTCCACTTGGACAAGGAATCTTTTCTACGATCTGTTCCAGTACCTGATCTACATTGAGACCGCTTCTTGCGGAAATCAATGGTGCATCACTGCAGTCTAAACCGATGATATTTTCAATTTCTTCTTTTGTGACTTCAGGCTGTGCATTATTCATGTCTACTTTATTGATAACAGGAATAATTTCAAGATCATTATCTAAAGCAAGATATGTATTTGCAAGTGTCTGTGCCTGCACGCCTTGTGTTGCATCTACCACTAAGATTGCACCTTCACATGCAGCAAGAGATCTGGATACTTCATAGGAAAAGTCTACGTGACCTGGTGTATCAATCAGATTAAAGAGATATTCTTCTCCATTTTTTGCGGTATAGGAAAGCTGTACCGCATTGAGTTTGATTGTAATTCCTCTTTCTCTTTCTAGATCCATATCATCAAGCAGCTGTGATTTCATATCACGCTGTTGAACAGTATCCGTCATTTCAAGAATACGGTCAGCAAGTGTTGATTTGCCATGATCAATATGGGCAATAATACAAAAATTTCGAATGTGTTTTTGATCCATTTTTATTCAAATACCTTTCCTCTCACTTCACTTACATAACCATTTTTAAATGCATCTGCATCCATTTTCTTTTTTCCTTCCATCTGCAGTTCATAAATCTTTAAGATACCGCCAATACAGGCAACTTCAAGTGCATGATCTTTAAAACCAATGACTTCTCCTGCTTTTTGTGTAACTTCACAAACCTGTTTACGCACTTTATGGAATTTAATACGTTTTCCATCTAATACACCATATGCAATTGGCCAGTCAATCAAAGCACGAATATGGTCGTAGATTTTATGAATATCTTCAGAGGCAAAATGTACTTCTTCCTCTTCTTTTGTGATGTTATTACCAATGGTTACTTTTGATTCGTCTTGTTCAACACCAGGAAGCTTTCCATCAATATAATCTTGCAGATTGTCTTTTAGCAATTGACATGCTGCATGGTTTAAACGAACAGATAATTCCTGTTGTGTTTCATCTTCCCCAATTGGCAATTCCACCTGAGCATATACTTTACCTGCATCCATTTTTTGAATCATCTGCATCAAAGAAACACCAGTCTTTGTTTCAGATGCCATGATTGCATGATGAATTGGTGCACCACCTCTAAACTTTGGCAGTAAAGAAGGATGAATGTTAATACAGCCATATTTTGGATAGTTCAAAATCGTACCTGGCACAAACTGACCATATGCACATGTAATAATGAGTTCTGGTTCATATGCAAATACTGCATCAACTTCTTTTGAAAGTTTTTCTGGCTGAATACATGGGATATTATGTTCAATACATAATGCATGTACTGGTGTTGGTGTGATCACATGTTTTCTTCCAACGGGACGATCTGGCTGGGAAACACACGCAACAACATTACAATTTAAATCTATTAATGTCTGTAAAATGGAGACCGCAAATTCTGGCGTTCCAAAAAATATAATTCTAGTCTTGTTCATAGGTACCTCCTACTGTCGTATAATTATACAGTAAACGGATAACTATTTCATTGCATTTTTATACTTGATTTGTTATAATCACTTCTGCTAAAAGAAGGATGGAGGTGTTCTCATGGCAAATATCAAGTCACAGAAGAAACGTGCATTGACTAACCTTAAGAGACAGAATGCCAAAGCTGGTCAGAAGAGTGAACTCAAGACAGCTATTAAGAAGGTTCTTGTTGCTGTAGAAGCAGGAAACAAGGAAGAAGCTGTTAAGGCATATAACGTTGCTAACAAGGCTCTTGATAAGGCAATCGTATCTTCTATTAAGAAGAAGAACTACGTAGCTCGTCAGAAGTCTAGACTCGCTAAGGCAGTAAATTCAATCGCTTAATGAATTGCATAAAAAAAGGCTTCAATCGAAGTCTTTTTTTCATTGTTTTAAGAATTCCTTGAAGATAAGGAATTTTTTTTGTATAGAAGCATCCGATCTTCCAGAAGATCTTTCAAGAATTGTTTTATATTTTTCATATTGCTTTTGACAGTATGCAATATAATCATCTTCATTTTTCTGCATCAATACAGGTCCTAACAGAATTTCTTCTTCTGTATAGGAAGGATGATATTCACATGTAAAGCTCATAATGACATAGTCATGATTTCTTTCATGAACATATCTTTCTTCAACAATTGTAAAATTGTGAGAAGAAATCCATTTTCTCATTTCATCTGGATCACGATTGATTTCTAGAATAATCTGCTTGAAAGAAGGTAGGCGATGCATCGCCGCATCCAGAATACCACACGCAGTTAAATATCCCATTCCCGCTATTACTGCAACTTCACTATCAGCAGGAACATGTTCAAATCCATTGGATAAAATCGTTTGAATCAAAGAGGAATAGTGATACTTTTCAATATTTGTCTTTGCAGAAGCTAAAGGTCCTTCCGCAATATCACAAGCATACACTTTAGTAGATTTGTTATTTTGTACAAGCAGAATAGGTAAGAGAGCATGGTCTGTACCAATATCTGCTACTACCATGCCCTCTTTTACCATATCCGCAATTGTTTCAATACGGGTATTTTTCATTATTTATCAAAGAAATCCTTTAATCTCTTGCTTCTTGTTGGATGTTTTAACTTACGCAAAGCTTTTGCTTCGATCTGACGAATACGTTCACGTGTAACGTTAAACTCTTTACCAACTTCTTCCAGTGTTCTAGTACGTCCATCGTATAAACCAAAACGCAGACGAAGTACTTTTTCTTCTCTTTCTGTTAAACCAGAAAGAACTGCATTGATTTCATCTTTTAACAGCTGATTACTTGCATACTGATCAGGACTCATTGCATCCTTATCTTCAATGAAGTCACCTAAGTGAGAATCATCTTCTTCACCAATTGGTGTTTCCAAAGAAACAGGTTCTAAGGCAATCTTCTGAATTTCTCTGACCTTTTCTGCAGAAATACCATCCATCTTCGCAGCGATTTCTTCTGCTGTTGGATCACGTCCTAATTCCTGTACTAACTGACGCTGGATACGTGTTAATTTATTGATTGTTTCAACCATATGAACAGGAATACGAATTGTACGTGCCTGATCAGCAATGGCACGCGTAATTGCCTGTCTGATCCACCATGTTGCGTATGTAGAGAATTTAAATCCCTTCGTATAGTCAAACTTTTCAACTGCCTTTACAAGACCCATATTACCTTCCTGGATCAAATCCAAAAACAGCATGCCTCTACCAACATATTTTTTAGCAATAGATACAACAAGTCTGAGGTTAGAAGTAATCAGGATATTTCTTGCTTCTTCATCGCCTTCTTCAATTCTCTTTGCGATTTCTGGTTCATCTTCAGGTTTTAATAGAGGAACTCTACCAATTTCCTTCAGATACATTTTTACTGGATCGTTCAGTTGAACCTGTGTATTTCCATGCATTACTGCACGAGAAATCTGATCAATTGTACGAATATCTACATCAGCCTTTGGATGTTCATCATCGTCATCATCAACATCGTCAGTATCATTACCAAGTAAATCTGCTTCCATTTCATCCTGGATATCTTCATCTTCAGAGATATCGATATTTTCATTTCTGAACCAGTCCCACAGGCTATCAAGATCATCGTCATTCATATCCAGCTTTTCTAATGAAGCCATGATATCTTTCTGATAAATCATTCCTTCTTCAGCATAAATCTTTTTATAATCTTCTTTCAATTCATCCAGTGTCTTTACTTGGGAATTGCCGCCTTTGCCTTTTGTACCTTCGATCTTCTTTTCTTCTTTTTTCGTTTTCTTAGCATCTGTCTTCTTTACAGAGGCCTTTTTTGTCTGTGTTGTTTCTTCTTCATTTTCACTCATTGCTGCTGTTTTGGTTTTCTTCATTTAATAATCTCCTCTGTTCTTTTAGACACTCGTTATATTTATTGATTAACAAGCTTAAACTTTCCCCATTCAGTGCGTGATTGATCTGCTGTTTGAGTTGCGCAGACTGCATTGACAATACTGCCATTTTGATCTTACGTACAGCACCTTTCATCTTTTCTTCGTCAAATGCCTGATCATAGTCATCTCTTGTCACAAGCCTTGTAACTAGATTTCTGCTGGCTTGATCACTTGATGCATCAATCAGCACTTGAATATCACATTTTCCTCTTTCGCGAGAAATATCTAATATCGTTAATGCAAGCTTCGAATATGTATCTTCAATTAAATACCCAAGATCATTTTCAAATATCTGTGTTGCCTGATAGGATTTCAGCATCATGCTTAATATCATTTCTTCAGCATCTTTTGTTCCATCTGGAACAACAAGACGAATCGAAGGCGTGACATTCTTTGTAACAGGTACATTGACATCAAAATCACTATGCAGTTTCGTTACTTCCTGAATTTTATCAATGAAATAAGAACGATCTGTGGAATCCGTTAATGTTTGAATATCTTCTTTTGCTTTTTGAATCAATTCTTTTTTTTCTGAATAACTATTTAAATTTGTATTTTCAACTAGATAGTTGTAAAGAAACTCAACCCATGTAATCGGTGTTTTTACAAGATTGATCAATCCTTCATTTCCATACATTCGTATGATTTCATCTGGATCTTTCCCCGTCTTGTTTAATACAATTCCAACCTGTGCTCCTAAAGATAAAGCAAGCTTACATGCTTTATAGGTAGCTGATTGACCTGCATGGTCACCATCGTAACAAAAGATGAGTTTTGTACTGCATCTTTTCAACAATGATAACTGATGCTGCGTACATGCGGTTCCTAATGTACATACCGCATTTTTTATTCCAGCCTTATAAAAAGCAATAACATCCGTAACACCTTCACATAGATAGATACATTTATTTCTGCGTGCTTCGTTTTTGGCACGATGCAGATTATAAACAATATCACCCTTTGTAAAGATATCTGTCTGGTTTGTATTGATGTATTTGCTAGGATTGTCTGGATCCATTGTACGCGCTGAAAAACCAATTGGATTTCCATTCATATCATGAATTGGAAACGTGATTCTTTCTGCATATACATCAAACAAGCCATTTTCATTGACTCTGGATACATTTGAAGAAACAAGATCTTTTTCTTCAAATCCTTTTGCCCTTAGAAACTTTGTCACTGAAGTACGATCTGGATCATATCCAATCTGAAATTCTTTTCTTGTTTCAGCATCAATGCCTCTTTTTTCAAGATACTCTTTTGCGTGAAGCGCAACACTTGTATCTAATTGATACATCGTATAATTGATTGTCTCATTTAAAACGTTATACAACGCTTTCTTATGAGGATCAACTTCAGCTTTACTGACTGCCGGTTTAGAAGAAAGGTGGAATCCCGTCAGTTCGGCAACTTTTTCAACTGCCTCAACAAACGATACTTTTTCAAAGTTTTGAACAAATGTGAATACATTTCCACCATTTCCACAAACAAAGCATTTATAGATTTGCTTATCAGGCGAAATTGACATAGAAGGATCATGGTCATTATGAAACGGACAAATTGCTTTATATCCTTTTCCACTTCTTTGAACAGGAATGTAATGTGAAATCACATTAACAATATCTGCTTGATTTCTTAATGCATCAATTTCTTCTTGTTCAATCCTCGCCATCAATATCCTTTCCTTAGAAACGGATTTCGTCTAAGATCTTAGATCTTACTTTTTCAACAGAAAGTCTTTCCTGTTCCATTGTGTCACGATTTCTAATTGTGACTGTTCCGTCTTCTAATGTCTGATCATCAACTGTAATACAGTATGGTGTACCAACTTCATCCATTCTTCTATATCTCTTGCCAATACTTCCAGCATCATCATAAGCAACTGCGAAATCATAAGATAAGGACTTATAGATTTCCTGTGCCTTTTCAGAATGTGCCTTCTTCTTTAATGGAAGAACAGCAGCCTTAATAGGTGCAAGCACTGGATGGAAATGCATTACAATTCTTGTATCGCCATTTTCCAATGTTTCTTCATCATACGCATCTGTAAAGAACATGAAGAATAAACGTTCAACACCTACTGCTGGTTCAACAACATATGGAAGGAACTTTTCATTTGTTGTTGGATCAAGATATGTAAGATCCTTTCCAGAAGTATTCTGATGCTGCGTCAAATCGTAGTTTGTACGATCTGCGATACCCCAAAGTTCTCCCCAGCCCCATGGGAATTTATATTCAATATCTGTAGTACCCTTAGAATAGAAAGATAATTCTTCCTTTTCATGATCTCTGAAACGAAGGTTTTCCTTGTTTCCACCAAGAGAGAGGATCCAATCCATACAGAACTGTCTCCAGTAACTGAACCAGCCGCTTCCATCTTCTCTCATATCTGTTCCAGGTTCACAGAAGAATTCCATTTCCATCTGTTCAAATTCACGTGTTCTGAAAATGAAGTTACCTGGAGTGATTTCATTTCTGAATGACTTGCCAATCTGGCCAATTCCAAATGGAAGCTTCTTTCTATATGCACGCTGTACATTCTTGAACTGAACAAACATACCCTGTGCTGTTTCAGGTCTTAAGTAGATTGTATTTTTAGCATCTTCTAAAGTACCCTGGAATGTTTTAAACATTAAGTTAAACTGACGAATTGGTGTAAAGTCGTGTCCACCGCAGTCAGGACATGGAATGTTATTGTCATGAATGAACTGTTCCATTTTTTCATTAGACCAGCCTTCACAGCTAACCTTTCCTTCGCTCCAGTTTTCAATCAGCTGATCAGCTCTATGTCTAGTCTTACACTGTTTGCAATCCATTAAAGGATCTGAGAAACCTTTTAAATGTCCGCTTGCTTCCCAAACCTTTGGATTCATTAAAATAGCAGCCTGAATTTCTACATTGTTAGGATCTTCCTGAATGAACTTCTTCTGCCAGGCTTTTTTGATATTGTCCTTTAGTGCAACGCCATACGGACCAAAATCCCATGTATTACTTAAGCCGCCATAAATTTCAGAACCCTGAAATACGAAACCAGTTGTTTTAGCATGGGATACGATTTTATCAAATGTTTTTTCCATAGTAGTGACAGTCCTCCCCTATTTTCACATATTCCACAATAATATAGCACTAATAAAAGGCTTATTCAATCGCAAAAAGTCTTTCGAATAAGCCAAAAGATGTAATTTTTATACCTGTATGAACCGTAATCATTTCTATAAACGTTTTCAAATCACGGTAAGAAACATGACATGATTTTATAATCACATCATAATTTCTGATTGATGCTTTACTTAACAGACGAAATCTTTTTAAATCTGATAAATCTGTGCATGGAACATTCAGCAGCGAAGCACAGCTTTTACAAAGAAAGCCACCTTCTTTAATGGAAAGAGCTGAAACAAGCCTGCTGCCACAATGCACACACTCATCCACATCAGCCGCAATTCCAAAATACTTCATGATATCACTGCAGAACAATGTGAGAATCGTCAATACATCCCCGCCATTTTCTATACAGGCATAGCATTGATCAATACATGCATACACGTCCTTGTAATATTCACTTTCTTCGCCATTCATTACAAATTTATCTGCAATTTCCGCAATGATTGCACTTGCTGTCGATTTTTCCAGATCCATATGCATATTCTTATATGTCTTAATGGTGGATACATTTTTTAATGTGTACATCGTTCTGCCATCTTGATAGTCAATCAAACATTGCGCTTTTGTATATGGAATGACTCTGCCTGCATTTTTACTGGATGCTTTTCTTACACCATTAGCAACAAGAGAAATCTTTCCATATTCTTCTGAAAGAAAAGTCAGAATCACACTCGCATCTTTATAATCAATTTGTTTTAGAATGAATCCATGAAGAACATCATTCATCTTTTCCTGCACCGCCATAACCATACTCACTGATGAGATGATCATGGTTTCTCCATTCATCTTCTACACGAACAAACAATTCAAGATAAACTTTTCTTCCAAGAAGCTTTTCAATATCTTTTCTTGCTTCAACACCTATTCTTTTCAGCATTTTTCCCTGCTTGCCAATCATAATTGGTTTTTGAGAATCTTTTTCTACAAGAATCGTTGCCTGAATATAGCAGGCATCTTTTCTGAATTCTTTATTGTCGATCTTGACTGCTGCCGCGTGCGGAATTTCTTCACGTGTAAAGTCTAAAATTTTTTCACGGATCATTTCCGCAATTCTAAAGTTTTCTGCACCATCTGATACAATTTCTTCAGGATACAACAATCCACCTTCTGGCAAATACTTCTTTGTCGTATTGATCAGATCAAGGAAGGAACGATTATATTTCGCACTCATTGGGAAGAATTCCGCAAATTCATATCGCTTTTGCCAGGATACTAAATTCTTCATGATGTCTCTATCATCCATCTTGTCAATTTTATTTAGAATCAGAAAAACAGGAAGTCCTGCATTTTTCACTGCTCCTAAAACAAATTCATCACCTTTACCAAAAGGAACAGAACCATCTACTACCAGATAAATCACATCAACACCCAGCATAACATCAAATGCCTCTTTATTCATTCTTGCATCCAGACGTTGTGTCGGTTTATGAATACCTGGTGTATCTGTAAAAATAATCTGACAGTCTTCTCTTGTTAAAATACCTCTGATCTCACTTCTTGTTGTCTGTGGCTTTGAAGATACAATGGCCACCTTCTCTCCAACTAAAGCATTGATCAATGTACTTTTTCCCGCATTTGGTCTTCCTGCTAATCCAACAAATCCACTCTTCACGTTTTCAACTCACTTTCTAGAAATGATCGGATCTAAGATCTGATCTTGTAAAGCAAACATTACTTTTTCATCTTCTTCACACATATGATCATAGCCTAAACAGTGCAGCATTCCATGTGTAAACAAGAATCCCATTTCTCTATCATAGGAATGACCATATTCTTTTGCCTGCTTCTTGCAGTAATTGATATTAATAAAAATATCACCGAGATCTTTTTCCTCTTCACTGATGAAATCATCTTCATCATCGCGAATGGCAAATGAAATCACATCTGTAGGACGATCTACATTTCTATAATCTCGATTGATTTTATGAATTGTCTGAGAACGTACAAACGTTACAGATAATTCATAATCTTCTGGTAATTCTAATATTTTTTCTGCGCTTTTTGCTATTTTCTGAAACAAAGATGCATATACACTAACATCCTGGTTTGTTCGATTAATTAATGTAATTTCCATATAAGCTACCTCTTGCAAATATTATACATGTAAATTGTTCATTGTGAAATTGCAACAAAATGTAAATTTTATGTTGGAAGATAATAAAGTTTTGGTAAAATTAATATGTTTCATATCGTCAGGAGGGAATATGACTTTAGGATCAATCAGCTGGAACATGATCTTAGGCGGATTTGGCTTATTTATGTTCGGCATAACCTTTATGGGAGATGGTCTAAAAGCTGTCGCTGGAGACAAGCTTAGAGAATACATCGACAAATATACTTCGAGTACATTTTCGGGCATCATCATTGGTGTGTTGCTTACAATATTATTGCAGTCATCATCTGCAACCACAGCAATTGTCATTGGTCTAGTACGTGCTGGACTGATGTCATTAGATCAGGCTGCTGGTGTAGTTCTGGGTGCGAATATTGGTACGACAATTACTTCATTCTTGATTTCTATCAGCTTGGATAAATATGCATTGTATATCGTTTTCCTAGGAGCATTGTTTATATGCTTTGGTGGAAAACAAAAGACAAAGTACTATGGAAATGTCATTCTTGGATTTGGATTAATTTTCTATGGTATGGATGCAATGGGTACTGCCTTAGCAGAATTGAAACAATTACCACAGTTTACAAGTTTTGCATTAAGCATGGCAAGTAATCCTCTGCTTGGATTCTTAGCTGGCATATTGATTACAGCTGCACTGCAGTCTTCTGCAGCAACAATTGGTGTAATTCAGAAATTATACAATGCTGGAGCTGTTTCCTTAGGTGCATCGATTCCATTTATGCTAGGTGCGAATATCGGAACAACAATGACTGGTATTCTTGCTTCTATTGGTGGAAGTACCGCAGGAAAAAGAACAGCTGCAATGCATACGATCATGAATGTGATTGGCGGTGTGATTGGACTGGCGTGTCTAGTACCGTATACAGGTTTTATTTCTTCCGTCTTTGGCAGTCTGAATCCTATGATGCAGATTGCGATGGCAAATATTATATTTAAAACAGTTACTACATTGATCTTTGTTCCATTTGTGAAACAGCTTGTCGCAATTGTTAGAAAGATCGTTCCTGGCAAAGAACCAGAACTTATGGAAATTGATATTGATGAATTAGATACAAATGTTGCTTCTGTATTACCTTCCTTTGCTTTAATTCAGGCACAGCAGGCAATCTTGAAAATGAGTGATGTCGTAAAAGAAGATGTCAATCAGACACGTATCTTCATGAATGAAAAAGGCAGTGAAGAAGATCTTGAAATGCTGAAAAGAAATGAAGCAATGTGCAATAAGTTCGA
This sequence comes from Bulleidia sp. HCP3S3_C9, assembly GCF_052064035.1. Classification (NCBI taxonomy): domain Bacteria; kingdom Bacillati; phylum Bacillota; class Erysipelotrichia; order Erysipelotrichales; family Erysipelotrichaceae; genus Bulleidia; species Bulleidia sp. HCP3S3_C9. The sequence continues at coordinate 25,010 of NZ_JBQHWJ010000006.1, forward strand.
CAAGAAGATTACAGAATATCTCATTCAATTATCTGTTCAGCCAAACCTGACAGAACAAGACATCTTAGAAAACCGTCTTTATCTTGATACAACAAAGAACCTTGAAAGACTTGGCGATCTTGCAATGAATCTTGTAGAGTTCTATAACATGGTTTACTCTGATGATCATGTATTCTCAGACTTAGCAATGAAAGACATGAATGCCATGTATCAGCAGTTCATTGAAATGTTTGATCTGACAATTGAAATCTTTGTTACAAAAAATCAGGTTGCCTATGGCAGACTCATTGAAATGGAAGATGTCATGGATAAATTAGAATATGATGCTAGAGAAGCACATTTTGTACGTATGAGTAATCATACATGTACTTCTCCAATCGCAGAGAGTGTCTATTGCGATATTCTAGGTACTTTGGAGCGTATGGGTGATCATTGCTGCAATATTGCAAGATCTTCTGTTACAAGCCAGACAAAAGTGATTCAACCAGATATTATCTAAAAAAGATTGAGAAATTTCTCAATCTTTTTTGATGGATTCGTAACGTTCAATAATTTTTTGAACAAGTGGATGTCTGACAACATCGTCACTGGATAAATGCAGAATCGCAATGTCATCAATCCCTTTTAAAATAGCACTTGCTTCTTCTAGACCACTCTTGATTTTATGTTCAAGATCAATCTGCGTAATATCACCAGTAATAATCATTTTGGAATTAAACCCAAGACGTGTCAGGAACATTTTCATTTGTGATGTGGTTGTATTTTGTGCTTCATCTAGAATGACATAACAATCATCTAATGTTCTACCTCTCATGTAAGCAAGTGGAGCAATTTCAATCGTTCCTTTTTCAATCAATACTTCTGTCTTTTCATTTCCAAGACACACACGTAAAGCATCATATAAAGGTGTTAAATATGGATCCACTTTCTCTTTGAGATCTCCTGGAAGGAATCCAAGATTTTCACCTGCTTCTACTGCAGGACGCGTCAATACAATACGTTTGACATCTCCTTTTTTCAAAGCAGTGACCGCCTGAATGACAGCTAAGTACGTTTTTCCTGTACCTGCAGGTCCAATCGCAAATACAATCGGCTTCTCCTGCATTGCCTTTACAAATGCAAGCTGCCCTTTTGTTTTTGGCATAATTGCTTTTCCTGCAAGTGTTCTGCCAACAACATGCTGATTCATATCTTCAAGATTGATATCTTCATTTCTCGTTACTAAACGATAAATATAGATCACATCCTGTTCACTGATATTCTTTCCATTTTCCGCTTTTTCTAATAATTTAGCTGCCACACGCGCAATATTCATTTTTGTGACTTCATCACAATCCTGGATCATCAGCTTCTCATCACGGAATGAGATTCTCTTCCCGCAGCATTGAGACAATACTTTTAAATTCGCATCATTTACTCCACAGAATGAAATATATGTTGCTTCCTGCAATCCAGAAAATTCTATTACTTCACTATTCAAACTAAATCTCCTTCATTTCTTTATATGATTATATCAACTTTCAACTATTTCACAAAAAAAAGATGAGTTCTACCTCATCTCTTACTTACCTCTTCTTCTAGCCTTACGAGCTGCTTCACTCTTAAGCTTTCTCTTGATTCCAGGTTTTACATAGTATTCTCTCTTACGAGCTTCTGCTAATGTACCATTACGGCTAACCTGACGCTTGAAGCGGCGTAATGCATCATCTAGATTTTCATTTTCTTTTACGACTACTCTTGCCATTGTTACTCACCGCCTTTCTCATCCGAGCTCATCTATAATACCAAATTCAATCCCTTTTTGCAAACTTATTTTTTGAAATCTTTTAATGTTGTCTCTTGCTGATAGCCAAGGCCATTCTTACGCATGATGAGATACGCTGCCGATATAACAATCACTGTAATGATCCAGCTGATTGGATACGCAAGCATCAATGTTGTAAAACTTCTATGGAAAGCAAAATATGTAAAGATATATACAATTCTAACACCACAGATACATACAAGTGCAATTAGTGCAGGTGTCAGAGATTCTCCATATCCTCTCATTGCACCAGAAATAATATCAATGGTTCCATTAATTACTTCAAATGACAAAATCCAAAATAATCTTTGATAGCCAAAGGCAATGACATTTGGATCAGAATTAAATAAGCGAAGCAGCTGCTTTCCAAATATAATAATTAAAAAGGACACAGTTCCACCAACGATCCAGCTTTCTACCAGGCTGATCATTAGTGTTTTATGACATCTTTCTGGCTGATTTGCCCCAAAGTTCTGTCCGATAATCGTCGTACATGCCTGTGAGAAGCTATTGACTACAAAGTATCCAATAATTTCAAGATTTCCTGCTGCTGAGCTTCCCGCAACAACATCTGTTCCAAGGGAGTTGACCGCAGACTGAATTAGAATATTAGAAATTGAAAACACCATTCCCTGCAAGCCAGCTGGTAAACCGATTTGAAGCATTTCCTTTAATAGATCAGCATGAATACGAAAGCGCTGCTTTTCAATTGTTAAAGGTGTTTTTCCTTTCAAAAGGAAGGCAAACAGCAGCATAGATGAAATACCATTGGAAATCACAGTTGCTAAAGCTACACCATTGACTGTCATACCAATCACAATAACAAAGAATAAATTTAAAATGACATTGACAATACCTGAAATAATCAGACACATCAAAGGTGTTTTTGTATCCCCTTGTGATTGAAAGATTGCTGCTTCAAAGTTATATAGAAATATAACAGGCATGCCACAAAGATACACACGCAGATACAATACTGCCATATCTAAGCAATCATCTGGAACAGACATCATCTCTAGTGTTATTCTTGCGATACATTGTCCAAGCACTAAAATAAAGAAACCAGAAATAACAGCAACAAGAATTGCTGTATGTGCTGCATTCTCTGCATTTTCTTTATCTTTTCTGCCTGTATAGCGTGAGATTACAACATTGGCACCTAATGAGATACCCGTAAACATTGTAATCAGAATATTAACTACTGGAGCATTCGCTCCAACAGCTGCCATTGCTTCTTTTCCAACAAATTGTCCAACTACCGCAACATCAGCCGCATTAAACAACTGTTGAAGAATGCCTGATGCTGCTAACGGCAAAGCAATCATTAAAATCTTATCCCATAGTGATCCATGGGTCATATCAATCTTTTTCATAATACACTTGGATCAATCAATCCTTTACCCCTCGTTCAATTTCACAAATACAAAAGACATACAGTGATGTATGTCTATGTTGTTTACATTAATTTTGTACCTGCAGAAGTACCAATTCTTTCAGCACCTGCTTTAATCATTGCATCAAAGTCTTCTCTTGTTCTAACACCGCCACTTGCTTTCACTTTCACATGAGTTCCTTCTACAGCTTCCTTCATCAGCTTCACATCTGCTAATGTTGCGCCACCTGTAGAAAAGCCAGTAGATGTCTTAACAAAATCTGCACCTGCAGCTACAACATCTTTACATGCTCTTACCTTTTCTTCATCTGTAAGCAAACATGTTTCAATGATGACTTTCAGGCAATGTTCACCACAAGCTTCTTTGACAGCTTTGATTTCATTTGTTACATATTCATCATTGCCATCTTTGAGCTCTCCAATATTGAGTACCATGTCAATTTCATCTGCACCATTATTTAATGCATCTGTTGTTTCAAATACCTTTACAGCTGTTGTATTTGCGCCTAAAGGGAATCCAATGACGCAGGCAGCCTTGACATCTGTACCATTTAATTGTGGTTTTACAAATGGAATCCAGCATGGATTTACCATAACTGTAGCGAAGTCATATGCTTTTGCTTCATCTACAATTTTCTGAACCTGTGCTTTTGTAGATTCAGGTTTTAATAATGTATGATCAATATATTTACTTTTCTTCATTTATTTTTCCTCCTTTGCAAAGTAATATCTTTTCAAGACTTCATGAGTTATCGTGTCATCACCTTCATATGGAACTCTTCCAAATTCACGGTAGATGAATTTTTCATCTCCCTTTCCTAAGATAATGATCGTATCATTTACATCTGCCAGTTCAATTGCTTCACGAATCGCTGTAAAACGGTCCAGAATCATGACATAGTTTGTCTTTTCAATACCAGATGCAATTTCTTCAGCAATCTGATGTGGATCCTCATCACGTGGATCATCTTCTGTAAGAATGATCATATCGCAATACTTATCAAGGATTTTTCCAAAGATTGGGCGTTTGATCACATCTCTTTTACCAGCAGATCCAGTAATTGCGATAATTCTCTTTCCCTTTGGTGTAATTGCTGCAGCGTATTGACATACTTTTTCAATGCCATCTGGAGTATGTGCAAAGTCAATCAGAATGTTAAATGGCTGTCCATCAGATATTCTCTGCATTCTGCCTTCAATTTGAGATAGTTTTCTTAAATGTGGAAGCATATCACTGATTGGTAAACCCTTCATATTCAATGAAGCAATCACGGCTAATAAGTTATAGACATTAAATTTCGCAACAAGGTTTGTTTCCACTTCATATTCCATATTTGAAACTTTTAAAGTAAACTTTGTACGATCTTTTAACAATTGAATATTAGTTGCACGATAATCAGCATCATGATCAACCCCGTACGTTACAACTTTACATGGACAATCTTCTACAATTTTCAAACCATATGGATCATCTACATTTGTAACAGCGATAGCATCTTCTTTTAAATGATCAAACAGTTTTTTCTTGGCATTGAAGTAGTTTGCCATTGTGCCATGATAATCAAGATGATCATGCGTAAGATTTGTAAACATCGCTACATCAAAATCAATAGAATCAACTCTCCCCTGTTCAATACCAATGGAACTAGCTTCAAGAGAACATGCCTTCATTCCAGCATCTATCATATCTCTTAAAATACCATGTAGATCATCAATATTAGGTGTTGTTAATAAAGGTGGAAGCTTAACATTTCCATATTCAATGGAAATCGTTCCAATATATCCTGTTGGCTGAAATTCATTCAAGATATCTCGGATCATGCAGGAAATGGATGACTTTCCATTTGTACCTGTTACACCGAACATCAACAGCTTATGACTAGGATAACCATAGAAGGCATCTGCAACTTTATTAAATGCCTGTACTACATCTTTAACACGGATATATGTAATATCATCTCTCATATGAGAGATTGGATCTGAATAGATAATAACTTTTGCACCATTATCAATTGCCTGATCAATGAACTTATGTCCATCAAACATCATTCCCTTGACGCAGAAAAAGATTGCATCTGGTCTTTTCTTTCTGCTATCTGCCATCAGGCTTTTAATTTCAATATCTGGTACGTTTTCAAACAATTCCGTTAACTTCAAATCAATCACTGACCTTTCTAGCATACATTTGATGATCTTCATACCGTTCCAGTACAACAGTATATTTCTCACCATGTACTAATTCTTCTTCTATTTTTACAGGAATATATTCCGAAGTATGTCCCGTCGTATAACCATCTTTGACCCATTCCGCAATGATTTCAGCTCTTTCATTTACTTTTGAAAGCTGATATGCATCATACAGCTGTTCACTTAATGCAATACATTTTTTTGTACGAAGCTTTTTCACTTGTGGATCAATCTGACCATTCATTTTTGCGGCTGCTGTTCCTTCTCGCAATGAATACGGAAATACATGCAAAAATGAAAAGTGACATTTTTTCAAAAATTCATACGTCTCTAAAAATTCTTGTTCTGATTCCTGTGGAAAGCCGGTAATCAAATCTGTTGAAATCGATACACCTGGAATTTCCTTGCGAATCTTCTCTATTTTAGCATAATATTCTTCTGTATCGTATGGTCGATGCATACGTTTTAATACAGAATCACATCCAGACTGTAAAGGAATATGTAAGAATTTTGTCATCCTGTCATTCTCTTTCATCAATTGAATTAAATCATCACTGACTTCCGTAATTTCAATTGATGAAATACGAATACGCACATTTTCTGTTTCTATCAGAATACGTCGAATGATATCTGTTAATGTAATATTGTATTCTTTTCCATATCGTCCTGTATGAATGCCTGTCAAAACAATTTCTTTATATTTTTTACTTAATCTTTTTGCTTCCGCTATAACAAGATCAGGTTCCATGCTTCTTTCTCTTCCTCTTGCATATGGAATGATGCAATAGGAACAGAATTGATTACATCCATCCTGAATCTTTAAGTCACATCTTGCCTTTGAATCATGTACAGAAGATGTAAAAGAATCAAACGGAACATTTTCTAAAGAAGCAATATCTCTGTTTTTTTTATGATCCTTTAAATACTGTTCAATGTATTGTGGAAGCTTCTTTTTATTCGCACTTCCCACTAGAATATCTGCTTCTTCCAGCAATCCATCATTTACCTGAACGTAGCATCCAACTAACGCAGTGATTTCGTCTTCTTTGATACGTTTTGCCTGATGCAGAATCTTTCTGGATTTGGCGGCAGCAGTATTTGTTACTGCACACGTAAATACAATTGTAGCATCTGGCTGTTCATCGAAGGAAACTCTTGTGTGCCCATTGTTAGAAAGCATTTCACTGACTGCTTCTGCTTCAAATGCATTGACTTTGCATCCTAAATTAACGATTGCATATTTCATTTTCTATCCTCATACATTTCACTTAAAATACTGCATGCATACATTGCGGCTGTTTCTGCACGCAAGATACGTGAGCCTAGTGTAATGGAAGTAAACCCCATGGATTCCATTTCTTCCACTTCCTGATTAGAAAAACCACCTTCACATCCAATGACTACCGTAATGGATTGCTTGACTTTTGCACATTCACTTAAAAAACTTGCTTTTCCATAGGAATTTTCATAACAGGCATAGTTTGCCTGTGAGAGAAACTTATTCAGCTGTTTAAAAGGAACAATATCAGTCACTTCAGGAATGCAGTTTCTTTTACATTGTTCACTTGCTTCCTGTACAATTGCATTCCATCTTGTTTTCAACTTGTCAGCCTTTTCTTTTTTAGAACGCACAACACATCTGCTGCTTTCAAATGGAACAATTCTTTTTACACCTAATTCTGTTGCTTTCTGTAAAACAAGTTCAAATTTTTCCCTGCGAATCAAGGCAACAGCTAAAGTAACATCACAAAGAGATTCATGAATGTTATCGTCTTTTTCATAAACATGTGCAATAAATTCTTTGTCTTTTGTATATGCTTCCGCAAAATATGCCTGTCCTTGATAGACAAGTCTAACTTTTTCGTGATCAAGACGAACAACAGTTTTTGCATGATGTGCCTGTTCTTTTGTGAAAATATAATCTTCACCTACACGTAATGGTGTATCTACAAAATATTGCTGCATAGTTCAAAAAGGAAAACGAGATCAATCGTTTTCCTTATCCTCCTCTTCTTTTTGAATTTCTACCTTCACTTCAAGTACTTTTCTTTGATCTGCTTTTGTAATTGTAACATGAAGGTTTTTATAATCGAATTCTTCATTCACTTTTGGAATGTGATGTAATTCAGCGATTGCCCAGCCAGAAACAGTAATAAAGTCAAATTCTTCATCCTCTTCTTCTACACCAAATCGATCAATCAGATCATCAATTTCGGCATCGCCTTTTACCATCCAGGTATAGTCATCTACTTTTGTATAAAAATCTTCTACTACATCATGTTCATCCCAGATTTCGCCAACAAGTTCTTCAATGATATCTTCCAGTGTAATAATACCTTCTGTTCCACCATATTCATCTAGTACAACTGCCATATGTAATTTTGCAGCCTGTAATTGTTTCATACATGTAGAAATCTGTGTATTTGGAGATGTATAGATCACTGGCTTAATGATTCTACGAATTGGTCCCTTGTTGTTGTGATACATGAGTTCATAGAAATCTTTTTCATGAATGACACCAACAATATTATCAACCGTGTTTTCATAAACAGGCAATCTAGAAAAGGAATTAAAGCGGAATGCCTTTTCAATCTGTTCATGAGAGGATGCAATATTTACCGCAACGATATCAACACGTGGTGTTAATACGTCTTTCACATCTAAATCATTAAATTCAATCGCTGCAGAAATCAAATCACTTTCATGTTCTTCCAGGTTTCCGTCTTTTTCTGCTTCATCAACCATTGTAATCAATTCATCAGAAATATCTCCTTCATCCTGTTCAATATGAGCAAAATGATTTACAAGCCATGTCCAGCCTTTCAAGACAATTGTGAGTGGTGTGAAAACAAATTCAAAGAAATTCACTACACCTACCGTAGCACATGCAAACTTTTCAGGTGCCTGCTTAGCTAAGGATTTTGGAGCGATTTCACCAAACAGCAGTGTAATGACTGTAATCACAATTGTTGAAACTGTAGGACCTTTGCCACCTTTTAGAATCAATGAAAACAACAGCGTACTGATTGTCGCTGAAGCAATATTGACAATGTTATTACCAATCAATACAGAAGTTAAAAATTTATCAAAATCATCTAATATAACAAGAACACTGCTGGCTTTCGTTTTGCCATCATTTGCCATGTTTTTTAAACGAATTTTTGATGAACTAGAATATGCTGTCTCCGTCGCAGAAAACAGACCAGAAAATAAAGTCAAAATTACAATCGCAATAATATAGGTACTCATAAGGCAATGACCTCATTTCTTGTATGTATATTAAGCGGTATCGAAGAATCTTCCAAAATAATTACCTCTCTTTAAATATGTCAAGAATTATAGCATCTAACATGCTTTGAGTAAATATCAGCTAAAATGCATTTCCATGAACTTGCTGATCATCTACAAAGAATGAAAATGCAATCTGGATATCTCTTTCCCAGACTCTCCACTCATGATCTCCTTTTCCTAAGGACCACTTTGCTTCCATTCCAATTTCTTTCAAGAATGCCTTGAATGGTTCAATTTCATTCTTGAAGATAGAATCGTCTGTTCCACATGTAAATAACATCTCAGGAAGTTTTGATACATCAGCTTCCTTCATTTTTCTTCTTAGATTGTAATAAGAATCAAGATATGCATCTACAGAACCAACATTATGCATACAGTTATACAATCTCTGCTTAGAATGCATTACATCATTATTTGATATAACTTCATCTATTGATAAAGCATACAGCTTTTCTAATTCCTGTTTGTCATTTTCCATATCTGATGGCAGATAGGAAAGAATAGCAGCTTTTGCAAATAATTGTGGGTATTTTAATGCAAAATGCAATGTACCTTTGCCACCCATAGATAAACCTGCAATAAAGTTATCTTCTCTTTTATTAGAAGCAGGCAGCCAGTTGTATACAAGTGGCATCAGTTCATCAACAATATACTTTTCAGCATTTAATCCTAAAGTAAATGTTGGCCAGTCTTCATAATCCGCATTTGCAATACCAGGCATCACTACAATAAAATTCTTTTCACACGCATATGTCTCAATATTGCTTTTACGGATCCAGTCAGAATATCCGCCAAATGTTCCATGTAAAAGCCATAAAACACGATACTTTGCCTTATTTCCATAAAAGTCCTTACATGAAATATCTCTTGGTTTATCCGGAACAATGATATTTACATTCTGATTGCTTCCCATATATTCTGATTCAAAATCTAAAGTAATTAACGCCATACTTATTCTCCTTTTTTGTCAAACACCATTTCATCTACAAGTCTACATGCGATACGAACACAGTCTTCACATTCACAAAGAACATTTCCTGTTTCAATACCTTTAATATCTCTACAGCGTAATGCACCAACATTCTTTTCAAATGTTTTTAATAAATTTCGTATTTTTGGATATGTCGATGCCTTAGAATCAGGATGATCTAAATGACATGTTGATGACATAACTGACTGGATCATGCATGCAGCATTTAATGCACCACAGGTACCAAGCGTACAGCCTAGACCTGAACCAAAGCCTTCTGATAAAGCAAACAGTTGCTTTTCATCCATTCTCAATTCTTCTGCATATGCACATAAAACAGCCTGTGCACAATTATATCCACTATTTCTTTTAATTACCGCAATATCTTCATGTTTCATACTAACCTCAAATTGAAAAAGGCTGTTGATTCAACAGCCTGTAATATTAGTTTCTTGTGAAAAAGCTTGGAATGATATTATCATCATCGTCGCTTGATTCTCCACCAAAGGAAATATCATCGTCATCACTGGAAGCAACAACGCCAGATACAGGAGCACTGTTAATTACAGGACTCTTTTCTGCTGCTGGTCCATCACTAGGAATAGATTCAGGCTTTGGTAAATCAAAACCAGTAGCGATAACAGATACGATGCAGGAATCACCAATCTTATCATTGATAGCTACACCGAAGATAATATCAATATCATTACCTGCAGCATTTCTAATGAATTCTACAGCTTCACTGGCATCATAGGCACTCATTGTTGCACCACCTGTAACGTTGATGATTGCACTCTTAGCACCCTTGATCTGTGCTTCAAGCAATGGAGACTGAATTGCTCTTTCAGCAGCTTCAGAAGCCTTGTTATCACCTTCAGCCATACCAATTCCGAATAATGCAGAACCCTGACCTTCCATAACAGATTTAATATCTGCGAAGTCGAGGTTGATCATTGCTGGAACAGCAATCAAGTCTGTAATTGTCTGTACGCCCTGACGTAAGATATTATCAGCTTCCTTGAATGCATCTTCAAATGGAATATGACCGATAACTTCAAGAACCTTGTTATTGGAAATAATAATTAATGAGTCAACATATTCTTTTAACTGTTCAAGACCCTGTTCAGCCTGTACCATTCTCTTCTTACCTTCGAATGAGAAAGGCTTTGTTACGATACCAACAGTTAAGCATCCAAGTTCCTTGGCAACCTTAGCAAACATAGGAGCTGCACCAGTACCAGTACCGCCTCCCATACCAGCTGTAATGAAAACCATATCTGCGCCTTCCATTGCCTTACGGATATCATCTTCAGATTCAACTGCTGCCTTACGTCCATTATCTGGATTGCCGCCAGCACCCAAACCTTCTTTACCTAACTGAATTTTATTAGCAACTGGAGATACATCCAAAGCCTGCAAGTCAGTATTAGCTACATAGAATTCAACACCCTGAACACCATCAGCTACCATTCTATTTACTGCATTGCTTCCTGCACCACCAATTCCAAATACTTTAATTTTTGCAATTTGATTATATTCTAAATCTGCCATGTTCTTCTCTCCCTTACTTTGCCTTATTCTCGAAGAATAATCCTTTTAATTTACTTGTTAATGTATCTTCCTTAGAATCAATTTCTTTTTTCTTTTCGCGATAGCTGACGGATTTTTTAAATGCGTCCATATCTAAGCTATCATCGATATATCCCGTAATAGGAAGCTTGTCCTGATATGCATATAAAAGGCCAAGAGGTGCTGTTAAACCAGCATTTCTTCCACCCAGTGTTTCAGGGATATAACACTTTACACTACATCCTAAGCTCTCAGAAAGGAGATCAGAAAGACCTTCTGTTTCTCCACCTTCACCTGTAATAATAACAGTAGTAGGTCCAGCTTGCAAGATAGGCTCGCAAGTTTTTATGAGATCTTTAACCCATTGTGCTACATTTTTTTGAATGCTTTCGACAAATTGTTTTTCAGAAATTGTCTTCGTTTCACCGTCTTTTGACCAGATATGTACAGGATTATCTGTATATACTTTCTGATTGAAACGAATACTGTATTTCAATAGTTCAACTGCATCTGATGTTGCAACGCCATATTGATCTACACAGTCACTAACAAGATTTCCAAGACCTGCAGGCAATACACCCGCTGTTGTTAATCTACCCTTTCTAAATAATCCAAGAACCGTAGACTGTCTTTCAATCTTTAAAACAACAATTTGTTTTTCAACTGCTCTTTCAAATAGAGCTGCTTCTTTTCCAACTGCATATACTTCAGGGAAAATATCTAATACCTGTAAACCAGCATTTTCAACACATCCCACAAGATCATATGCAAGTTTTCGATCAGCACACAATAAATCAACATCAATAGATAATTGAGAACACTTTTCACCGATTGGAATACGACGTGTAGCGATACCATTTACAATATATTTCACACATACTGTCTGGATCAAAGCATAATCTTTTGAAATATTGACACTCTCTGCCTTCTTGATTGCATTTCTAACATCCTGGATCGTAATGACACCATCAATACCAGAAACATCTACTGTAGAACGCAAAGAATATTTTTTTGTTTTATAGGACGGAATTGCTAAGATAACTTTCTTGATTTCCGCTCCAATTGTACGCTTCGCACTGCCTGCTGCCTTACGTAACGCATTTGAGATCTCATCTGGATCAAGTACTTGATCGTATGTAATTCCAAAGCATGGGATCCTTTCAACTTTTATAATATTGAAGCGGGCATTAAAAAATTCTCCAACAACCAGGCGCACCTCATGGTCTGCTACTTCAACGCTTGCAAATATTTGTTTATCGCTCATGAAGAACTCCTTTCATCTCATAAACATGTTAAATTGTAACATAAATCAAATTTGAAAAATAGATATTAAAAGAAAAATAAGCCAAAATATCTAAAATATTGTTATTGCAAAAAGTCATATTTCATGTTATTCTACTTGAGCAATTGTGAACGAAGGAGGGTATATATGTCTAGAGTTTGTGCCGTTTCCGGTAAAAAAGCATTAAGTGGTAACAGACGTTCTCATTCTTTACGCGCTACAAGACGTAAGTGGAATGTAAATTTACAAAAAGTACACATGATTGTTGATGGTAAGCCAATGACAGTCAAAGTTTCTGCTCGTGCACTTAAGACACTCAAGTCCAAGTCCGCTAAAGCAGTCAATGCTTAATTAAAAAAGATTCCTGATGGAATCTTTTTTTATGCATCTTTTGTCTGCAGTACAAGAAGACAGCCCTCTTCTATTGTGAGTATTCCTTCATCATGCAATATTGAATTGGATAAAGTAAAGATCGTATCTTGATTCATTTCATAATGCGTAATTGTATATTCAAATCCTTCTAAACTGATTTTTGCATTTGTTTTTGTAAAGAAGGAAATAAATGCATACCCATCTTTTTTAATATGATAGACACCTTTTTGTAATGCATATACTTTATTTGTCTTATCATACAGTGTTAAAACATTTGGATGTTGATATGCCAGACATAGATTGTAGTAAGAATGGTCCATTCTTCCACCAAATGCTCCCAGCATGTCAATTTCATCATAGCCTCTTTTGATTGCTTCATTGAGAGCACACAAAGAATCAGAGTCATCTTTGATGGGATTCAATTGAATGATTTCATCTGCGTATTGTTCAATACATGCAAGATCTTTTTTTTCAACGGAATCAAAATCTCCGATTGCAAGCTTCATAGGAATATGCAGTTTTGCCAATGTCAAAGCACCCTTGTCTGCTCCAATATAATCACAATCTTCTTTTACAACGTCTTCTATCAGCTTTAAAGCAATCTTTACTCGCATAAAGACTGCACAGCTTTCTTGATATCATTTTTGAAGACATAGCTGCCCGCAACAAGCACATCTACACCAGCTTCTTTACAAAGCTTGCCAGTAACATCATTGATACCGCCATCTACTTCAACAAGTGCATGAGAATGCATTTCCTCAATCAATGCCTTTGTTTCACGAATCTTCTCTGGTGCGTTTTCTCTGAATTTCTGACCACCAAAACCTGGTTCTACAGACATAATCAATACAAGATCAAAATCAGCTATGTAAGGTCGCAATACTTCTACTGGTGTATCCGGTTTAATGGAAATTCCAGCTTTTTTATTACGGGCATGAATCTTATCTGCCAGTACTTTAATATCTTTTTCTTCCACAGCTTCATAGTGGAATGTGACTAGATCTGCACCTGCATCCATAAATACATCTGCATAGTACATTGGATCTTTGATCATTAAATGTACATCTTTGTATAATGGAGAAGCTTTGCAGAATGCTTTAAGAATATCCGGTCCAAAGGATAAGTTTGGTACAAAATTTCCATCCATCACATCATAATGCATCCATTCAGCACCAGACGCATTCAATTCATCAAGTTGTTTTTTTGTGTCACTGTAATCAAGTGACAATACACTAGGTGCAATAATCATTAGAATTTTTCCCTTCTTTCATGAATCATTTGTAATACTTGTAAATAATTTTTATATCTTTCCTTCGGAATCAAACCATCTTCTAGCGCCTGCTTGACAGCACACATTGGTTCATTTTCATGAATGCAGTCATTAAACTTGCACTTTCCGATATACGGAAGGAAATCAGGCACATAATTTCCCAATTCATTTGCATTCACGTGTGCAAAATCCAGGGATGAAAAACCAGGAGTATCCGCAACAAGCCCACCAGCAACCTTATGCAGTTCATTGTGACGTGTTGTATGTTTTCCTCTGCCTAACGCTTTTGAAATTTCCTGCGTTGCTAAATGAAATGTAGGATCCAGCTGATTTAATAAAGTACTTTTGCCAGCACCTGACTGACCTGTCAGTACAGATATCTTTCCTTCTAGAAAAGAAGAAACTTCAGGATTCAAAGAACCTTTGGCAGTACGAATAACTTTCATTGGTCCTCTTTCATATTCACGAATTCTTTCTTCCGTTTCTTCACTGATTCCAAGATCAGTTTTTGTAACGATCAGCATTGGTTCAATTCCACTTTTCATGATCAGCATTGATAGACGATCTATCAATGCTGTTGAAAAATCAGGATCTTTGACAGACATCACAATCAACACCTGATCAACATTGGCAACACTTGGACGAATCATTTCATTTCTTCTAGGCGATATTTTTTCAATGACATATCTGCCATGGGATTCTTTACATTCAACAATATCACCTGTAACAGGTACACGCTGTTTTCGAATCTTTCCTGTCAGAATACTGTCAAAAGTATTTCCCTCTTCATCCATTAATGTATATTCTTTTGAAACAATTTTTACTATTCTTGCTTTCATTCTTCCTCTTATGATTAGTAATAATACAGTGTAATATAGTTATTTTCTTTCTGTGTATAAGATGTGCCATATGCTGGATCACATGAAATAACGACACCAGGCGTAATACTATCTAATTCTTCCTGACTCATTTGTGTTGTATCACGATTACTTGTCCTCACAACTGCCCCCATATGTTCAAGTTCTCGCTGTGCACTTTGTACATCCATACCGATAATATCATCTGGAATCGTAATCGTTGGATATGTTGCGTATACCAATGTAATTTCATTTGGTTTAGAAGGATCAAATAACGTTCCTGCCTGCAGCTTTTCCTGGCGAAGAATTGTTCCACCAGTTTTCATAGAATCTTCTGAAACTGCATTTACAGTTAGATTTGGATATTGACTGTTCAATTGTTTTTTTACATCTGTAATATTCTGACCAACAAAATCATCACATGTAACGCCAATACCACTAGACACAACAAGGGAAATAGAGGTATCGCCGCCAACTTCACTGCCTTCTTCAGGAGAAGATGAAATGACAATTCCCTGTTCAATATCTTCTGTCAATTCATAAGATATGTTGGATTCATCAATATTTAAATTTGCTTTATGTAATGCTTTTTCAGCATCCTGCAGACTCATTCCCTGAATAGAAGGAACTTTTGTATTGCGCGGGAGGAAATTGAATATCAGTGCTGCAATGATTCCAACAACAACGACAATTCCAAATATTGTCGCAACAGGCTTTGTATAGTTTTTTCCTTTTTCGTGAGAAGAAGTCTCATATGTATGAGAAGATGTGAAATTTGTATGTTTTCCTCTAGCTGGTTCTGCCTTTACATTTGTCTGTTCTTTTTTCTGCTTCTGAATATTTTCATGCAATACAAGTTTTCTCTCATTCAAACGTTCTGGTCTTAAACAAGTTGAAATATCCTGCAGCATTTCTCGACATGAACCATAACGATTGTTTGGATCTTTTGCGGTTGCACGTGTAATTACATTTGCGATGCTTTGTGGAACAGATGCATTGATCAAACGTACATCCGGCATTGGCTCTCGCATATGCTTTAAAGCAATCTGTACTGCCTGATCCGCCTTGAAAGGAACATCTCCTGCAAGCATTTCATATAGCACAATTCCTAAAGCATAGATATCTGACTGCGGAGAAGCAGCTTCTCCTTTAGCAAGTTCAGGTGCAAGATAATGCACACTTCCCATAACATTATTTGCCTGCGTCAATTGCATTGATCCTTTCGCTGTCGCAATACCAAAGTCAAGAATCTTGATAGAGCCATCTGCTTTGACAATAACATTCTGAGGTTTGATATCACGATGAATGATGCCTCTACTGTGTGCTTCAGAAATCGCGGAACACAATTGCTTCATAATATCTACAGCTTCTTCATTTACGAGTGGTCCACGAGATCGAATAACTTGTTTCAGCGTCTTTCCCGTAACATATTCCATGACAATATAGTGATGTCCCTTATAATCACCAACGTCATAGATTTCAACAATATTTGGATGCGCTAAAGCTGCAGCTGCCTGTGCTTCTCTTTCAAAACGTAAAATACTGACTGCATCTGTAGATAAGTCAGCCCTTAAGATTTTAATTGCAACCTGACGATTCAGAATCGTATCGACCGCAAGAAAAACATCGGCCATACCACCCTGTCCGATATGAGAAACAACTTCATAACGATCTGCAATAACATTCTTACGATTTGTCATTACGCTTCACCATCCAAATCAATAAATATGACTGTTACATTATCATATCCACCTGCATCCAATGCGCTCTTCATCAGTTTACGAGCACTCAATGATGGATCCATATCTGTATCCAGTAAAATGGATTTCATTTTTTCTTCTTCAACATATCCATGCAGCCCGTCAGAACATAATAAAATTCCATCCATATGTTCCTTATGCAGATCAATATCCGCATGTACACTTTCCCATACACCAAGTGCATTTGTGAGTATATTTTTCTTTGGGTATGTTTTTGCTTCTTCTGGCGTCAATTCTCCATGAATCAGCATATCATTTACAAGGGAATGGTCCGTTGTCAATTGTGTCAATCTAGAATGATCATATAATGCATATGCACGAGAATCTCCAATATTTACAATCATCTTTCCAAAAGAAGTAATCATGACACCACAGAATGTTGTACCCATGCCTTTTAGATTCTCATGTGTCTGTCCATATTCAAATATTTGTAAATTACATGCGTTGATAGCTGAAGTGATCCACTTTCTAGCTTCTTCTTCACTTGTGAATTGTTCCGTTTCAGAAAATACTTTTGAAAAGAAACGTACTGTCATTCTAGAAGCAATATCTCCTCCAAAATTACCGCCGATTCCATCTGCAACAATCGCAAAAATGTCATTTGCTTCATTTGTCGCAATGACATAAGAATCCTGATTATTTTTTCTCACAAGTCCTTTATCTGTAATTCCATAATATTTCATGAAGATTGTTTATTCCTCTCATGTTTTGCACGTAATTGACCACATGCAGCATCAATATCATCACCATGCTTCTGACGAAGTGTAGCCTTTACACCATGCTTCATCAATATGTCATAGAAATGCAATGCTTTTTTATCATCCACACCAATATATCCATTTTCATCTACCTGATTGTATGGAATCAAATTGATATATGCATTCATTCCACGAACTAGATTTGCTAATGTGATTGCCATTTCATCAGAATCATTTACACCATGCAGAAGAATATATTCAAATGTCAGACGTCTATGATTGTCTTCACTGTATTCTCTTAATGCCTGCATCAGTTCATCCAATGGATAAGCCTTGGCAATTGGCATTAATTTTCTACGCAGTTCATTTGTAGGTGCATGTAAAGAGATTGCAAGATTGTATTGATAATGTCCTTGTGCAAATTCTCTGATTTTTGGAACAATTCCACAAGTTGAAATTGTGATGTGTCTAGATCCGATTGCTAAGCCAAGATCTGAGTTTACAATAGAACAGAAATTCATGACATTCGTATAGTTATCAAAAGGTTCTCCTGTACCCATCACAACAATGTTATCAACCCTTCTACCTTCTTTGTCTAACTGTTTTTGAACAAACATGACTTCTCCAACGATTTCACCCGCTGTTAAATCACGTTGCTTCTTTAATAGACCAGAGGCACAGAATGAACATCCCATATTACATCCAACCTGAGATGTTACGCATAAAGAATCACCATACTGAAAGTGCATTAAAACAAGTTCCACACTAGAACCATCTTGTAATTCTGCTAGAAACTTAATTGTTCCATCATGAGAAACCTGTCTTTGAATTTCCTTTAATGGTTCAATGGAGTATTCTTGTTTTAACTGTTCAATAAAAGATTTCGGAAGATCACTCATTTCATCAAATGAGGATACTCTTTTCCGATATAGCCAAGAAAAAATCTGTTTTGCACGATAGGCTTTCTGTCCATGTGCTTCCAGCATTTCTTGCATTTGTTTCAATGTTAAATCATATATTGTTTGCATACACACTTATTCTATCATATTATTCTTGATTTTTTGTCAGCTTTGCGATATAAAAGCCATCATAATGCTCTTCAAACGGGAAGACTGTTCTTTCTTCGATACATGTAAATTCTGGATGTTCTTTCAAAAAGTTTTTAATTTGTCCTGAATTCTCTTTTTTATTTAATGTACATGTAGAATATACAAGAATTCCACCCTTTTTCAGATACGAAGAAGAAATTTCTAGAATCTTCTTCTGCGTATGAATAATTTCATCAATATTTTCTGGTTTTAAATGATAGCGGATTTCTGGCTTATGAGAAAGATCTCCCAGCCCTGAGCAAGGTACATCACATAAGATACGATCAAAACTCTCTTCTTCAAAAGAAACTTTTGTTGCGTCATTCACTTTTGTTTCTACATTTGTATTTCCACACTTTTTCATCAACTGATCAATCAGCTGACAACGATGTTCATAAAGATCACAGGCAATGACTTTTCCTGTATTCTGCATATAGCTGGATATGAGCTGTGTCTTTCCCCCTGGTGCAGCACAAATATCTAAAACCTGCATGCCTTCTTTCACATCAAGATATTTAACTGGCAGGATCGAAGCTGGATTTTGAATCAGTACCTGTCCATTTTTGAAATAGTCACTCGCAAGAATGGATTGATGCATCGTGAATGATTCTTCATTGATAAAATGAATTGATGGATCATTCATGAGCTGTTCCTTCGTTATCTCTAATGGATTGATTCTTCCATAGACCTTTGGAATCTTTTGATCTGCTTCAAGAATTTTCAGCGTTGTTTCTTCACCATAATGTGCATTCCACATATCGATGATCCATTTTGGATGTGAATAAAGAATTTCCTTTACTTCCGTTGTCTGTAAACCATTCGCCTGCACTTTTCTAAGGATTGCATTCACAAAGCTTTGATCATGTGTATTTACAAGATCATGTACTTCATTCAAGATTGCATATTCTTTTTCATTTGTAAAAAACATCTCAAATACCGCAATATCGATTGCAAGTGCTGTTTTCAGTTTTGTTCTTTTTGCGTATTTTCTCCATTGATATTCAAGATACGTATAGTTTCTTAATACACCATATACAATATTTGTTACAGATGCCATTTCTTCTTTTTTGATTTTACTTTCACGCATGATTAAAGATGCATATCCGTCATCATGCATTATTCTATATAAAATATTCAATGCTTCACTTCTCGCACTCATAAAACTCCTTTAATCCAATGTCAATGGATTGACATCAATACGTATTGTATTGATATCCATTTCTGTATCTGTTAATACATTTTTAACCTGTTTTCTCATCTCGTCTAGATTTTTCCCTTTTAATAAGATTCTTTGACGATATAGATCTTTTTTCTTTAATAGAGAAATAATACCAATGACTTTAAAATTCCCTTGTAAATGATGCATCAGCAACAGTGATGTATGATCCACTTTATTCTGTTGAGTGGATGATACTGTAATTGCGATGAGATATGTATATGGAGGATATTGTCCAGCTTTACGAAACTGCATCTCATGCATAAAGAACTTCTCATAGTTCTGCTCTTTCGTACACTGAACAACATAATGGGACGGATCAAATACCTGTATGACAACTTCGCCATTTGTATCTTTTCTTCCACTTCTGCCACTTGCCTGCATCAGTAAATCAAATGTTGCTTCTGCACTTCTAAAATCAGTACGATTCAATCCTTCATCTCCATTGATGATTCCAACAAGCGTTACATTTGGAAAATCCAGACCTTTCGCAATCATCTGTGTCCCTAATAGTATTTCAGCTTCTTGATTTTCAAAAGCTTTTAATATTTTTGCATGTGCATTTTTTCGACTTGTTGTATCAGCATCCATACGTAGTGTTTTAACACCTGGAAACATCTGATGCACTTCTTCTTCCAGTCGTTCTGTTCCAAAGCCAAACGTTGTAAAACCATCTCCACTTCCGCAATGTGGACAGATTCTAGGTACATACATTTCATATCCGCATGTATGACATTTCATTTTCCCAATATCTCTATGATAGCTCATTGCGATATCGCAATGTGGACAGCGAATGACTTCCTGACATGATTTGCATCGTAATTGAGAATGAAACCCTCTGCGATTCAAAAGCAGGATAATCTGCTTATGCGATGCTAACTGCTTCTGCATTTTCTCTTTCAGGGTATCAGAAAGAATAAAAGATTCTCCATGCATCATTGCTCGTTTCATATCTACTAATGTAATATCCGCAAAACAATGATTGATTCTTTCTTTGATTTCAACAAGATGATATACATGACGCAATGCTCTTGCATAGGAATCTAGCGAAGGCGTTGCAGAACCTAGAATGACTTTACAGTGATGGTATTTTCCTCTTTGTATCACAATGTCACGTGCATGATAACAAGGCTGTACATCTTGTTTATAGGATACATCATGTTCTTCATCCATCACAATCAGACCTAATTGATCAAACGGTAAAAATACAGCACTTCTTGTTCCTACCACAATACGTGCCTGGTTGTTTTTTACAAGCTTCCACTGTTCATATTTCTCCTGTGCATTTAAACCAGAATGATAAATCGCCAGTGCATTGTGAAAGCGTGAAGAAACTCGTTCAATCATCTGTGGTGTCAATGCAATTTCTGGTACAAGAATCAATACTTGTTTACCTTGCTTTAAGCATTCCATCGCAAGCTGCAGATAAACTTCAGTTTTGCCTGAGCCTGTTACTCCATGTAAAAGATACACCGCATCCTCTGTATCCGTAATTTCATGCATTGCCTTGTTTTGACTATCTAGCAAGGCAAATGGTGCAGCCATCACTTCATTTTCAATGGGTTGTGCATCTCTTTCTTCTTCAAATAAAATGAATGCATTCTTTTCTACCAGTGTATGCGGAATTGTTTTAAACATTTCACGCAGCGTAGAATATTTCACTTTTCCATTCTGTTGAACATAAAGATATGCCTGCAATTGTTTTGGTGTCAAATTCACTTCTTCATCCGATAATTTCACCCATTTTTCTTTTACGCGATGTTTATCTTTTCCAAGTGGTTTCACAATGGATGGAAGCATTGCCTGAAAACACGAAATCGTTGTAGATAATGTCTGATCTTTCATCCATAAGGCAAGATCATGCAGCTCTTCATTGATCAATGGCTGTTCATCAATAATATTTGAAATATATTTAAGAGAAAATCCAAATCTCTGTTTGATTTGTTCTTCTGTTTCTTCTGTATACGTACAGCTTTCACTAAAGCCTGTTAACTGCTTCACGCCAAAAGGAACAGAAACTCTGCATCCTTGTAGAATTTCAATATTTGAAAGATAGGAATATGTCTGATCTAACGAACGAACGGGATGTTCGATCCACACTTCAACAATATACATACCTATTATTTTACATGGAGTTGTCATATTCGCATAGAATAAAGCGAAAGAAGAAGGTAAAATAGATGCTAGATAAGTGAGGAAGGCTTTTATGAAAATCACAAGAAAATATACACTTGGTATCATTGGACTCGGACATATGGGAACAGCCATTGCACGTGGTGCAGTTAGAAAAGAATATATTGAACGCTATAAGATTGCAGTATATGACCATAGCGAACATGCGAAAAATGACTGTCGTATTGAAGGTTTTGACAATCTTTCTTCATTGAAGGAACTTGTTGAAAATTCTCATATCGTTTTACTTGCGGTAAGACCTCAACAGGTTGAAGAAGTATTAGATGAAATCAAAGATTATGATATTCATACATTACTATCCATCGTCACAGGTGTTTCCATTCAGCATTTGCAATCCAGACTCAACAATGCTCCAATCATTCGTTCTATGCCAAATACACCATTACAGATCAATGAAGGTGCAACTGCATTATGTAAATCAGAAAACTGCAAGGCAGACGACTATGACTTTGTATTCCAGCTGTTCGCTACGATGGGTGTAACAAAAACTGTCAAAGAAGAACAGATGGAAGATATCGTTGCCGTCCATGGTTCTACACCTGCCTATATTTATTACTTTGTACAATGTATTTTAAAAGATGCGAAAAAAAGAGGCATCGACGAAGATGTTGCACGATCTTTACTTGTACAGACGGTCATCGGTTCTGGCAAACTGTTACAGAAATATGCGGATAAACCACTAGACGACTTCATTGATGAAGTATGCTCTGAAGGCGGCACAACGATTGAAGCTGTCAAACAGTTCAAGAAAGATAATCTAGAAACAATTGTACATGATGCAAATGAGAAATGTATTGCACGTGCAAAACAGCTTGGAAAATAAATGCCAGGGAGTTCATTGAACTCCCTGCTTTTATTCATGCGGTTTGTGTCTGTACATCTTCTGTATATGTTTCTGGATTCAGCTGTAGAAGCTGGATATGATCCTTTGCTTCTTCTGCAATGCAGGCACATGCATCCGCGATTCTTTCTAGATTATCAAGTAAAGTAGAATAGCTGACATGTAAAGATGGATCACATTCTTTACTCTTGACTCGTTCTAGATGTGATTTATGGTATTTCCTTTCTTCATTTCTCAGTACATTGCGAATCAGGATGGCTTCCTGTGCACATTCTCTATCACCAGTCTGAATAGCATTCATCGATTTTCTTAACAGATCTGTCACTCGATCAATACTATGATCCATCTGTTCACTTGCCATCATAGAAAATGATTTATTCATTGCACTTGTTTCTTTCAAGATATGATCAATATCTCTGCAGCGATCTGAAATTCTTTCCAGGTTATTGGATACATATAAGTAACCCGCAAGCTGTTCTGCTTGTTGTTCTGTAATAGATGCATTGGAGAACATTTTAGTGATATAGTCTGCAATCTCTTCCTGTAAGTCATGTACCTGCTTTCGCATATTATGGAATGTGGCAAACTGCTTTGAATCTTTGCCATGATGTAATGCAGATTTTAATTTCTGTAATACTACTACTGTACTGCTGCCTAATCTAGAAGTTTCTTCAGAAACAAGGTACATTGCGACAAGTGGCTGATCAATCACATGTTCATCCAGATATTGTGGCTGTGAAGTTGATTTTACAGTTTCATTTCCATCTGGAATGATTGTTGTAACGATCTTTACCATCAACTGAATCAGCGGCAGCCATGCCAGTGTACATACAACATTGAACAATGTGTGTGCGTTTGCAATCTGTCTGGCAATAATATCCACTTCATTTCCCTGTGGAGAAATCATTGTTACTACCTTAGCGAATAAAGGAATAATCATTAGAAATACGATACTGCCTGTGATATTGAAGATACTATGTGAGATTGCTGTTCTTTTAGCATTCTTGCTTTGAGCGATGGATGCTAATAAAGCTGTAATCGTTGTACCGATGTTATCTCCTAATAAGATAGGAATTGCACCTGTCAAGCCGATAACACTATGCACGCCATCAGCTCCTGCTTGAGAAGCAAAGTTCTGCAATACCGCAATGGTTGCGGAAGATGACTGTACAACAAGTGTCATACCTGCACCTAAGATAACACCTAGAACTGGAATATCTTTTACTTTATCCATCATTTCTAAGAAGAACGGTGCTGTTGCTAATGGTTTCATGACTGTACCCATGATTTCAATGCCTTCAAACAACAATCCAAATGAGAATATTGCTAAACCGATATTTTTCATCTTTTCATTTTTACAGATGAAATTCATCATAAATCCAGCAAATATAATTGGGTAAATATAGTCTGTGATTTTAAAAGCCATGAGCTGTGCTGTCATTGTTGTACCAATATTGGCACCAAAAATAACAGAAATAGCCTGTGGCAGTGTCATCAGATTTGCAGAAACAAATCCAATTGTCATAACTGTTGTAGCACTAGATGACTGTAATACAGCAGTAACCAATGCACCTGCAAGTGCACCCATAACAGGATTCTTTGTTAAAAAACCAAGAATCTTTTTCATCTTCTCACCTGCAGCTTTTTGTAAAGCATCAGACATGCTATTCATTCCATATAAGAATAATGCAAGTCCACCTATCAATCCAAACAAGATTTTTACACTTTCGTTCATAACCTTCCCTCTTTGTTAAGATCATGTTAAGTGTAAAATTCATCTCTATCTATCTTCTCACTCGAAAGTTTTTGTAAAATATTTGTAAAATGGCTTTACTTGCAGGAAGTAACAGTACCATCTTCATTGACTTGACATTGTAATGGGGAATCCGCTGGCAGTATAAGATCTACAACCGGTGTATTTTCACAGGAAATAAATGTTAATTTAGTATTGTTTGTTAGATCTGCAGAAGTTACTCCAGTATTGGAGAATGTAAGTGTCTGCAGTTCTGTAAAATATTCGATACCTTGTAGACTTGTTAAAGAAGAATCTTCTGGTGCAATGATTGCAATCACACTAGAAAGCTCTTCTCCACTGAGCTCTCCATTGCCATCTTTATCAAAATTCTTTTGAATATATGTACGAAATAACGTATCTGGAAATGTTGTTTCATCTAAAGCAATCGCATCCTTGGCAGGCTGTTGATTCGAGGTATCTTTGACTGCTTTCAACTGTTTCTGATGACTTTTCAGATAGATACCACCAAACGCTACAACAACACCAGCTAACATGAAGCAAACAATGATGGATACAATTTTTCTTTTTCTTTTTTCATTCTGCTTCTGTAGGGAAATGACATGCATTGCCTGTGTTTCTGCAGGCATGTCACGATCAATATGAATAATCCCTGTATCTTCAAAAATATCACGGTCGGTCTTGCTCATCTGATCCATAGCGCGTGTAAATTCTTCTTCACTAGGTCCATCATTTATTTCTTCTTTGATTGTAGAAAAATCTAGAAAATCATCATTCTGTTCGTTCTTTTTTTCACTCATACTTATTTCCTTAAAAATGGACTGTTTTACCAGTCCATACGTTTACCATGCTACATAATAATCTGTTGTTCCTGCAGGACAGCCTGTATCCAGAACAATACATGTTCCCTTAGAACATGGGAATGTTGTGCCCTGCGGCATATCACTTGCGGCAACAACGTAATTATCACCATCTCGATAGAAACCTTCAGAATCCAATGTCCATGTAGGTGTCAGATAATGATATAAAACATTGGAAGAATAATATGTTTCTCTTCTTCCACCATAATAATTCACACCAGATGCCTTTGTTAAGGATCCACTAGAACCCATAGAAGCAAATAAAGCAGAATAATCTACAGCAGCTACAACAGGAACAGGTGTCTTTTCATCTTTCACTTGATCCTTTAATACATAGCCCTTAACACCATCAAAATCAACTTCATAATATGAATAGTCATTTGTACCAACAACATGTAATTCATCATCCGTTGTTTTCGTGAAGATTGTTGTAGATTCTTCCTGTGGTAATTGCTTGACTTCAATATCACTATCCGCATATTTGATTTCATCTACTGGATTAAAAATATCTTCATGACTGCTCGTCAGCTTATTGACATTTACATAGCCAACTTTTCCACTAGGTGTAATGATCTTGCAGAGCTCACCTTCCGCACTTAACAGCTGCACTTGTGTTCCTTTTCCATCTGTTTCAATTGTGGAAGAAACATTTGTGCCATCTTTTAGAATATTTGCTTCACTTGTCAGATACATTGTCTGTTTATCCGTATCTACAAGCTGCGTAAAGTCAGCAGATACTGCATTTGTATATGACTGGGAATTTGAAAATTTGAAGTTCCCACTTGCATCAACATTTAAACCACTTAAAAAGAGAACAGCTGCAGTTACAGGCAACATTGTAATAAATCTTTTCTTCATATTTGTCCTCCTTTTTTTTATACGCTAGAATGTATTCTACACAATTTCTTAAGATTAATCAAACTTTCGCATCATTAACACGAAATCACATAA
The DNA here is from genome assembly GCF_052064035.1 of Bulleidia sp. HCP3S3_C9. NCBI lineage: Bacteria > Bacillati > Bacillota > Erysipelotrichia > Erysipelotrichales > Erysipelotrichaceae > Bulleidia > Bulleidia sp. HCP3S3_C9. Next base: position 51,365 of record NZ_JBQHWJ010000006.1, read on the forward strand.
TCTAAAGAAACATCATATGATTCTACTTCAATTTCATTGACGCATTGTTCATAAAATGCGATACCAGCTTTGTATCTGCATTCTCTTAAGATAGAATCATAATACCCCTTTCCATACCCACAACGATGAAAAGAAAGATCATAACAGGACAATGGAACAATCATGAAATCAATGTCTTTTAAATCTGCCTTGTTTTGGCTGTATGGCTCTAATACATGAAATGCACCTTCCTGTAATTCAGAAAATGATGAAATGTAGTAAAACACTAATGTATTTCCAGTCACTTTTGGAACACAAACATGTTTATGATTTTCAAAACACCATGCAAGAATCTCAAATGTATCTACTTCATCTTTCATTGATACATAGCATCCAATCACATTTACCTTCTCCATGTATGGTACCAATTTTAGAAATAACGAATGTGATCTTTGCTTTCGTTGTGAAGAAGGAATTAAAGATCTCTGTTTCTGTCCATATTTTCTAGCATCCATTTTTTTCATGCAACCATCATAAAAGCATTGTAGAAAAACTACAATGCTTAACAACTTAACCGATAGAATTTGTAAAATCGATTTTCATCAGCTGATTCAATTCAACTGCATATTCCATTGGAAGTTCTCGTGTAAATGGTTCTAAGAAGCCCATAACGATCATTTCTGTTGCCTGTGCTTCTGATAAACCTCTACTCATGAGATAGAACAATTCATCTTCAGAAATCTTAGAAACCTTAGCTTCATGTTCAATGGTTGCAGAATCACAATCATTGATATTCAGTGGAATTGTATCAGATCTGGATTTGTTATCAAGAATCAAAGTATCACATTCAATCTTTGTACGAGAATTTTCTGCCTTTGGTGTGAAACGGATCCAGTCTCTGAAATTCGTTACACCCCCATTACGCGAAACTGATTTTGAAACAATAGAAGAAGTTGTATGTGGTGCTAAATGGATCATCTTTGCACCTGTATCCTGGAATTGATTTTTAGAACCTACCGCAATGGAAATACATAAACCATGTGCATATTCTCCAGCAAGAATACAAGCTGGATATTTCATGGAAATACGAGAACCGATATTTCCATCAATCCATTCCATTGTTCCGTGTTCTTCAACCTTTGCACGCTTTGTAACAAGGTTCAATATATTGCCACTCCAGTTCTGTACAGAAGAATATCTGCATTTTGCACCTTTTCCAACAAATACTTCTACAACAGCCGCATGCATGGAATCCTTTGAATATTGCGGTGCAGTACATCCTTCTACATAAGAACATTCAGCACCATCATCAACAATGATAATAGATCTTTCAAACTGTCCCATAGATTCAGAGTTGATTCTAAAATATGACTGCAGTGGTTTTTCAAGTTTGACACCCTTTGGTACATAAATGAAAGATCCGCCAGACCATACTGCACTGTTTAATGCTGCAAGCTTATTATCACTTGCTGGTACGATTGTAGCAAAATACTTTTTAAAGATATCTGGATATTCTTTTAATGCAGAGTCAATATCAAGGAATAGAACACCCTTTTCACGTACTTCATCCAGCATATTGTGATATACCGCTTCAGATTCATATTGTGTTGTTACACCTGCAAGGTATTTTTTTTCTGCTTCTGGAATACCTAATTTTTCAAATGTATTTTTTACTTCTTCCGGTACATCTTCCCAACTTCTTTCTGCTTCATTACTTACTTTCTTATAATATGTAAAATCCTGGAAATCAATTTCAGATAAATCTGGTCCCCAGTTTGGCATTTCCATCTTTTCAAATTGATGAAATGCTTTAACTCTGAACTCACACATCCATTCTGGTTCATTTTTCCACGCGGAAATCTGACGAACGATTTCTTCTGTCAGTCCTTTTCCTGTTTCAAGAACCGTCTTGACATTATCATCATGAAATCCATATTTATAATCATCCTGTGAGGCAATCACATCTGTGTTCTTTTCTTCGCTCATTCTTTTTCCTCACTTTCATGAATCATCTGATCGATTGCTTTCCAGCCAATCGTTGCACATTTGATACGATTTGCCTGCTTATAGACATTCTTTAATGCTACTGCTTCTTCCAGCACATCAGGATCATATTCTTTTGCATCAATCATATTAAAATATTGATGAATGATAGCTTCTGCTTCTTCTACAGTTTTTCCTTTTAAAAGATCTGTCATCATAGAAGTAGATGCTGTGGAAATCGTACAGGCAACCCCATCAAAACGAATATCTTCAATTTTTCCATCTTTGATCTTTGACTGAACTGTAATATCATCAATACAGCTGTCAGAAGCCATATGTACACTTTTATAATCAGCTTCTTCTGTCAATTTATGATTATGTGGATACTGGTAATGATCCATGATCAGCTCTCTTAGAATTTCAGGATCATTTAACATATCATTTGTATTACTCATCAATATAACTCCTTAAAAGAAAATTCCAACACAATTTTCTAATGTAATTTCTTTACATGCTTCAACAAAACGATCAATTTCTTCTTTTGTATTGTAGAAATATAAAGAAGCACGAATTGACTGATCTGTATGAATAATGTTATGCAGAATCTTAGCACAATGGTTGCCTGATCTAACCGCAATATTTTTACTTGCGAGGAATCCAGCTGCATCTTGTGCAAATACACCTTTTGCATTGAAATCAATTGGTCCATACAGATTATCTGGATTAATGATTTCAATATTGTCTAGCTGAGACAGTTTATCAATTGCATATGCACGCAATTCTTTTTCATATTCATGAATATTATCCAAACCAATGGAAAGAAGATATTGAATTGCAGCACCTGTACCAATCACACCTTCTATATTGGGTGTACCAGCCTCAAACTTTACAGGAGTATCTTTCAAAAGCATTTCTCCATCTTTATTGAATCTAGCATTCATATCTCCACCATAGAATACTGGTTCCATCGCATCCAGCAGTTTCTTTTTTCCATAGAGAATTCCTACACCAGAAGGACCACACATCTTATGTGCGGAAAATCCTAAGAAATCAACATCCAGATCTTTTACATCAACTTTCATATGTGGAACAGACTGTGCACCATCAACAATCATATATGCGCCATAGGAATGTGCAATTTCACACATCTCTTTCACTGGCTGAATCGAACCTAGTACATTTGTTACTTCTGCAACAGAAACAACTTTGACACCTTCGTGCATTGCTTTTTTAAAAGTATCAATTGTAATATTTGCTTCATTATCTGTTTCGATGTATTCAATATTGATACCAATTTCTTTTTGTAAAGCAAACCATGGCAATACATTACTTGCATGTTCTGCATACGTAATCAATACTGTATCACCTTTCTTCAGCATTGGCTTTAAGCCAAATGCAATCTGGTTCAGAGAATGAGATACATTATGTGTATAGACAACTTCATCTTTATCACAATGAATCAATTCAGCAACAAGATTTCTTGTTCCGTCATAAAGTTTGTCATTTATTTCAGCAACACGATAATCTCCACGATGAACGTTGGATGTATGTCTGGCATAAAAATCACCCACAGCATCAATCACGCATTGTGGCTTCAGACTTGTTGCGGCAGAATCTAGATAAACAAGATCTGGATTATTCTCGATCATTGGAAAGTCTTTTCTGATTTTGTCTACATCTAACATAATTCATTCAACTTCCTTTCCATTTCTTCTTTCAGTTTTTCTTTGAGAACATCATTATTCAATGTATCTGTAATAGGCATTAAATATCCTGTAGAAATCAATGAAGTACATTGCTTTACAGATAATCCACGACTCATCAGATAATACAGCTGATCATCGTCTACTCTGCCAATACTCATTGCATGAGAAGCATTGACATCATTTTCATCAATGAGCAATTCCGGAAGAATTGTTGCATGTACACCTTTTTCAAATGACAATGCACGAGAAGTCTGATGAGATTGTGAACGACGTGCACCTTTCACAACTTTACCGATTGCATCAATCATTAATTCCCCTGTCTTTAATACAACAGAATAATTCTTCATATCACCATATGTATGTGGTGCATAGTTAACAACCTGCATACGATAGTTTTTCTTGCAGTCAACTAAAGAAGCACTTGTAACAAGTGCAGAAGCACCTTCCTGTCTTAATGCAACAAATGTATTTCTCATTGTTGCGGCACCATTACATTCAACATATGCGACGGTTACATGTGCGTTCGCTAATACTTCATGAGATTCATCTACATGAATTTCACTCTTCGCAGCATTCCAGAACAGATACGCTACATTTGTATTGCTTTCAGCAAATGTACGAATATTTATTTTTTTAGCATTTATAATGCGGATGTATACATCACTATCTTCTTTCGCAAAGAATGTCAGTTCAATATCACGCTGCGTATCAATGACATATTCACTGTATCCTGCAGGAAGAAGTACATCCATATTTACATGGATCTGTTCCATTATTTCTTTCCTGCACTTTCTGCAGCAGTACGAACTGCACATGTACCAATACCAGTAGAAACTGTTCTTACATTGTTCTGTGCTTCTGAAGCAGGCTGAACGTTATATTCCTGATAGATCCAGTCATAACCTTCCTGGTCGATCTTTTCAGCTAATTCTTCTCCACCTTCCACAACGATTTTTCCATTAACCAGTACGTGTGTGAATTGTGGCTTGATTAACTGGTAGAATCTTTCATAGTGAGATACAACGATCATACTCATATTTGTTTCATTCTTCATCTTATTCAAAGCATCCGCAACAATACGTAATGCATCAACATCAAGTCCAGAGTCAATTTCATCCAGCATACTCAAAGTTGGCTTTAACATTTCCATCTGTACGATTTCATTTCTCTTCTTTTCACCACCAGAAAAGCCTTCATTCAAGAAACGGTGTGCAAGATCTTCTTTCATTTCCAGATCTTTAATTGTAGATTCCATTTCTTTAATGAACTTGAATAAAGAAATTGGCTGTTCTCTTCTTACATTCATAGCTGCACGCAAGAAATCAGAGTTTGTAACGCCTGGAATTTCCTGTGGATACTGCATTGCAAGGAACAATCCAGCAACGCTTCTTTCATTGACTGGCATTTCAAGAATGTTCTTTCCATCATATGTAATAGACCCTTCTGTAACGATATATTTAGGATTCCCCATAATTGCGGCAAGCAGTGTTGATTTACCATTTCCATTAGGACCCATTAAAGCATGGACTTCATTTTCATTTACAGTCAGATCCACACCTTTCAGTATTTCTTTTCCTTCAACTTCTACATGAAGATTTTTAATTTCCAAAGTTTTCATAAATACACTTCCTCTATTCGTTTCCGTTCGTTATTTTATCATTTTTGGAATTAGATGTCTTGTAATGTGTTCACTTTCTTGTTCATATAACCTTCACATTGTTAAAATTGCTTTTCAAGAGTGCTTGCAATATAATTAATAAGCTTATTTTAATAGGAGGATTTATGGGTAAATTCTTGAAAAAGAACTGGTTTGTAGTCCTTGTCGCTACATTGTTTATCGGTGTAGTTGGATATTACATCTATGATACAAACAAAGGAAAGCTCAAAGGCAAGAAAGCAAATGGAGAAGATGTTGTATATGAAATCAATGGCAATGATACAACTGCTTCTGCATTCTATGATGAATTATATTCATCTAACGGAACTAGCAGTGCTGTTGCTTTATTCAAACAGGCAGTTGCTGATGCAGACGTTAACACAACAAGTGAAATGAAAGACAATGCTAAAAAACAGGCAGAATCAATCAAATCCAATTACCAGTCTAACTATGGTTCCAGCTATGAATCATATTTAGCAAAAGACTTGGCTTCTACAGGTTTCTCTGATTTAGAAGAATACTTGATTGAAGCTCAGAAGATCAATTCTATTACTGCTGATTATGCTAAGAAGAATTTTGATGACCTCAACATCAGACAGGTATCTTACATTCTGATCAAGTATGAAGATACTTCTAATCCAAGTGCTGAAACAACAGACGATGAAAAGAAGAGAATGGCTGCTGTTGATGAAGAATTAAAGAATGGTACTGATTTCGCTACAGTTGCACAAGATCATTCTGAAGACTCTTCTACAGCAAGCAAAGGCGGTAATTTAGGTGTCATTGATAAAAATACAACTTCTATTGACTCAACATTCTTATCTACTTCCCTTGCATTAAAAGAAGGTGAAGTATCAGACTGGGTAAGAAGTGATTCCTTTGGATACTTCAAAATCATGTGTACAGCTTCTACGCAGAAAACTCTAGAAAGCAATAACACAGACACTGATCCATACTTATCCCTTGTTCAGCAATACGACACAACTTTGGAAAATACAGCTATTTGGAAAAAGGCTCAGGAATTAGGTATTGATTTCAAAGGAAATGATGACATTGAAAAGGCAATCAAATCTGCATTCAATGTAACAGATGATGCAGACAAGAAATCAACAGAAGCTACTGCAACTCCAGAAGCTACAACTACTCCAGAAACAACTGCGACTCCAGAATCAAGTGCAGAAAGTGAGGCTAACTAACATGAAAAACACAAGAAATCTATTATTAGCATCCCTTCTATCTTTCTCTGTTTTAGCAGGATGTTCTGATGCACAGGCAAAATTAAAGGATTCTTCCACAGCTCTATTCTCTGTAGGAAAGAAGACAGTGACAAAAGGTGATCTGTATTCCAAGATGAATTCTACTTCTGGTGCATCTGTTGTTACAAATAACGCTACAAAGCAGATCAGTGCTGCTGAAATTGAAGTTACAGATGATATGAAAGAAAGTGCTGAAAAGACACTGAAATCATATAAGAGCATGTATGGTGATACATTTGCTTCTTATCTAGAAAATGTCAATATGACTGAAGATGAATATCTAAACAACTTTTTGATTCCATCTTTACAGGCAGAACAGTTACCAAAGGCATATCTCGAACAAAACTGGGATAACGTTGCTAAACTATATACACCACGTAAAGCTACGGTATTGGAATTCACAACAAGTGATGATGCCAAGGCTGCATTGAGTGAATTAAATGACGGTTCTAAGACTGCTGCAGAAGCAGCAAGTGGTCATAACTCTTCTTCTACTGGTGAAAGCAAGATCTACACAATTGAAGATACTGATCTTGATTCTATTGTTAGAAGCTGCATCAATTCTAATACTCCAGATGATGGATGGTCACAGGTTCCAGCAAGTGATGGAAGCAAGTTCTATGTTGTTAAGGTAGATGACAATAATCCTGATAACTTCAAGGATGAATGTATTGCTTCTCTTGTATCTGTTTCTCAGATCAAGTCAGATTCAACAACATATTTCTTCAAGAAATATAACTTCCATGTGTATGACAAAGTCATCTATGATGCTCTTGAAAAAGACTATCCTGATTACCTTGTACAAGATATGAAAGATACAAGTACATCATCTTCTAAAGATTCATCAACAAACGAATAATGCATTCAAAAAGAGAGATTCATTCTCTCTTTTTTTATTGTAATGCTATAATTATTTTATTCATTGGAGGATTTTATCATGTGTATTTTTTGCGATATTATTTCTGGAAAAATTCCATCATCTAAGGTGTATGAAGATGACGATGTACTGGCAATTTTAGATGTTTCTCAGGTTACATTTGGACATACACTCGTCATGCCTAAAAAACATGTTGCGGACATTCTAGAAGCAGATGAAGAAACAGTTGTTAAATGTGCAAAAGTCATTTCTAAATTATCTAAGCAGATCGTTCATAATACAGGTGCTGCTGGATGTAATGTATTAAACAATTGTGGTGAAGTTGCTGGACAGACAGTTCATCACCTCCACTTCCATATCATTCCTAGATATTCTGAATCTGATGCAGTATGTTTTCAATTTAATGAAAGTGAAAAGCAGGATTTAGCGAAAGTATTAGAAAAGGTCAAAGGTTGATGTATGCCTACCGCTTTATATTATCGACATGATCCATTTGCCCCAAAGCCAAATCAGCCAACACGTTTTGGAAGTGCTGTTGTTGTTTCATGCAAAGGACAGATTTTACTGGAGCATCGAAAAGATAATTTTCGCTGGGGTGTAATTTCTGGTGATATCCATGATACGGAATCCTTTCTGGATTGTGCGATACGTAGAACAATTGAAGAAACAGGAATTCATTTAAAGAGCAGTCATGTACATGTTCTTCAATTATTTGATGATCCCAGCAGAATTGTTTCTTTTCTGGATGGCAATATCTATCGTGTTGTACATATGGCATATGATTCACAAATCGATGAATTTCCTGATACAAAAGTATCAAAACAGTCGATTGAACTGAAATGGGTCGATCCTATGGAACTGGAAGACTATGATATTGTTGTGACACACCAGGAAATTCTGGAACAATACTTTATCAAATATAATATTCCAAATACATTAAAGAAAAGCATACGAGAGCAGTGAAAAACTGTTCTTTTTTCATCAAAAAAAGACTCATTTCGAGTCTTATTTACACTGCAGTCTTTCAAGCATGACATTCTGTGCCTGATATTCAATGGTGTCATCCAATGGTTCTAAAGTAACTTCACCATAACGTTTCTTTAAAGCACGCTTTAGAATCGCATCCGCAATATCTGGATTTTTAGGAAGTAAAGGACCATGCATATATGTAGCCAGTACCTGCTCATTCATAAATCCTTCAAATCCAGAATGCATTTCATTACCATGTCCAGATAATACTTTCGCAAATGGTGTGGATACATTCTTTGTCTGCCCGCCATGATTTTCAAATCCAACGGCTTTGAATGTTTTACCATCCATTGTTGTTTCCACCGCAATATTACCAATACATCTTTCATCACGATTTCCCGCAACTGTATAGTAATCAAAGAATTTCAATCCTTCAATCACATTTCCATCCTGGTCTTTATAATACTGACCAAATAACTGATATCCACCACATATCAAAAGAAAAGCTGTTTTGTGATCCATTGCAGTCTGTATCGATTGTTTTCTTTGAAGCAGATCCGCAAATATGAGATTCTGTTCTTTATCTGCCCCTCCACCAAGGAAGAACAGATCATATTCATCTATATTCTTTTCTTCACCAATCGTACATGTATCCAACTGTACTTCAATACCTCTTTTTTCTGCTCTTCTTCTAAGAACTTCTGCATTTCCTTTATCTCCATACAGATCCATCAGATCATGATACATCCAAAGTATTTTTAGATTCATTTTCCTTCACTCACCTTTCTTAAAATGGCACGTGTAGAATGGAGTGCTGTATATGTTGCGATAACATATGATTCTAGATTGGCATCATTCAGCCATTCAATTGCCTTTGTTGCATTCTCAATCACAATGATACGATCTTCTAATCCTTCGTATTTTAAACGCAAAGCCATATCATATGCACGTAATCCAGAACAGACGATACGTTTGACTTCAGGAACGTTTAACCTCTCAAAATGCGCATCCCAGATCCAGGAAACGTCATGTCCATCCTGATCATTATCATTTAGAAAGATACAGATATTTTTATCTCCAGGGCGCGCAATGATATATTTCATTACTTCATTTGCACCAGTAGGATTTTTTACAAGATTGATAACAGATGGCTTCTTTAACTGATATACTTCATTTCTGCCTTCTTTCATGACAAATGATTGAAATACTTCATTTGCGGCATTAAAATCAAGCTTCAGCGTTTTCATAACAGTTAACGTACATGCACAGTTATAAATTGCGTAGATACTGTTGATAAAGTTATGATACTTCTTGTTTTCAACAGTAAATGTTTCATTCTTATAGTCGATTGCATTCACTTCAATATCTGGATGGATTGTTCCAAAACCATCACTCTCACATATGAATCTACCAATATGAGAATATTGATAGTAAGAATATTTCAATGGTTTCCCGCATCTAGGACAGAATTTACCTTCACTCGCTTCATCTGTTTTATCCTTACTGACTTCATTACGATCAACACTGAACGTATGGATACGTGCCTTTAAAGCAGTATCCTGAATACGCAATGTATTTGGATCATCTCCATTTAAAATGATATCTCCTGTGAAATCTTTTGTGACTTCCTGAATCTTGCGAATGATTGTTTCCATTTCTCCAGCACGATCCAGCTGATCTCGGAAAAAGTTATTTACAACAAGAATCGTTGGATGCAGGTTTTTAAATTGACGATACAATGTCAATTCATCTACCTCAATCACTGCTGCATCTCCCTGAACTTCATAATTAGAATTTGCATTTGATGCAAGCAATGTTGCAATTCCAACATTTAAATTATCACCTCTACGATTGTTAATAACTTTTAGACCAGCTTTCCTTAAAGATTCCGCAATTAAGTTGGAAGTTGTTGTTTTTCCATTTGTTCCAGTCACAAGCACAACGATTTCTGGCATTTTAAACTTCTGAATAAAGTCTGGATCCATTTTCAGTGCTAGTTCACCTGGAAAGCTGCCACCTCTGCCTGCTTTTTGAAGTAAAGCATGTGTGATTTGAACAAGCTTTAATCGAATATCCATACTGCCCTCCTATTTGTGTTTATAAAACTGACGGTTTTCAAACTGAAACATACGAGATGTCCATGTTCCTGGTTTGATTGCATCTAATGCCATCTTTAAGGATGTTAATCTTGCATCCATGTTATCAATCAGATACAAAGCTTCTGCTTCAATGATCATTGGAGCTACAGGTGAACCATATTCCATCTTTCCATGATGTGAAAGAATCATATGATGCATCAATACTGTTTCTTCACGCTCCTGTACGCCAAGCTTTTCACTCACTTCACTCAGCCATGCATTGGCAAGTGAAATATGTCCTTCCAGCTTTCCTTCCAGTGTATATTCTGTTGTAACAGGACCAGATAGTTCTGCTGTTTTACCTACATCATGAATCAATGCTGCAGATACAAGCAAATCACGATCTAATTGAGGATAATGCTTGCATAATTCATCCGCAAGTATTGCCATGGATAAGGAATGATCTGACAATCCACCCTTCCATCCATGATGGATCTTGCTTGCGGCAGGAAATGTAAAGAATTTATCTCCAACATAGGACAACATGCCAATGACAAGTTTTCTATAGACATCATTTTGAATGGAATCAATCAATGACTGTGTTAAACTTCTTCTTTCAACTTCGGAATGGTCTGAAGAGATAACAAAATCTTCCAGATTATATTCATCTTCACTGATTTCTTCTACGTGATTCATACGTAACTGTAATTTATCTTTATAAAGCAACACTTCAAAACTGAATTTCAAAATCTTTCCAGCTTGTATAAGTGCCTGTTCATTTTCTTTTACATCCCAGAATTTTCCATCAATTGTTCCTGTTTTATCTTGTAATGTTAAAGATAAATATGGGGAACCTTTTGATGTTGTACCATTCTTGACATCTTTTACAAGTAATGGCTGCTGTAACTTCATATGTTCTTCAAATTCATTGATTTTGACCATTCTTACCACTCCATTTCATCTATGACTACATATATATCTTCTATTGCATATCCTTGTGCCATGCAATAACGGAATACGCGATTTTTCAATTCTGTACCCTGATATTTCTTTTCATATCTCTTTTTTGCTTTCACACAGCATTTAGATAGATTATCAAGTTCTTTATTTTCAATTCTTGTATAATCCATTTTTTCAGATACACTTCTAGCAATCTGTGATGAATATCCTTTCATCACTAAATGATTATATACGTAATTCTTACTTTTTTTAACAGAATCATTCTTGCAGGAATTCAATAATTTTTCAGCATATGCAATCGCATTCTCTTCTTCATCATCTTTTCTTGCATTTAATGTATCTACGATCATTTCATATGGAATGCCTTTTTTTACCAGTGTTTTAATGATTTTGTCATTTCCATTAAACGCCGCTTTTAAAGAAGATATCTGATCTTCACAATATCTTGCGTCATTGATGTAGCCTTTATTTTCCAGCTTTTCAATGATGCGATTGATCATATAGATATCACATTCTGTATTTTGTGTCAGCCAGTCATAAATTTCTTTTCTGCTGCGATCTTTATAAGCAAGTTTTCTTAAACAGCTCTGATACGCAAGTGCACCACATTGACGTTCTACTAAATCATCTACCTGCTTCTTTGTCAGTAATCCATTCTTGCGCATTCCCAGGTTGTAGTAATCATCTAAAGATACCTGGATTCTTCTTTCATCGTGTTTATCTGAAATTAAATATAGCTGTACAATGCTTTCTTTCACTTGAACATCCACGATTGTATATTGGTTGTGATACTGCTTGATTGTATTTGTATACACATCCATGACTCTTTCATAGAAAGTTTCAGAAGAATATGGCTGCACACACGCAATACAGTTCTTCTGCATCTGTTCATATTCTTCTTTTGTTAAATGCATAAAACGTTCAATATATTCTACAAGATCGTTTTCATCCTTAAAAAACCATCCTGTCTTATCTGGAAGTAATAAATCATCCAGTACTTCATCATATCGTGCAAATAAAGGCAAAGAAGACGCAAGAGCTTCAATAAATGTCATTCCCTGTGTTTCAGATAAGGAAGCTGAAATAAATGCATCTGCACAATGATATAAAGCTGGGATATCTTCTCTGTTTTTCGCACCTGTCATCACACAGCTGTCTTCAATACCAAATTCCTTGATCATTGCAGATAAACGATCAAAATCTGGCCCGTCACCAACAATCATCATTTTAATATTGATCCCTTTTTGAATTGTATTCGCAATTCCTTTTACAACAATATCCAATGCTTTCTCTTCCGCAAGTCGACCGACATATATGATAATTTTATCTTCATCTGTAAAACCATACTGTTCACGAAGTGCATGACGGCTAGATGGATCAGCATTTTCACTGGAAAACTTATCCAGTTCCAGACCCGTTGGAATGACTTTGATTTCTCTTCTGACATGATAGCTTTCAAGCATTTCTTTTGTCTTCATACTTGGGGCAATCACTTCAATAGAAGAATCTCCATAAAGACGAGAAAGTTTTGCAACACCAACCTTTGCAATTTCATCAACTTTACGAGAATTAATGAAGTTAACATAATGTGTATAGTCTTCATATGTCGTATGATACGTAGATACAAGTGGAATCTGCAACTGCTTTGCACAGATTCTCGCAAATAAACCAACACCGAATTCTGTCTGTGCATGAATCACATCCAGATTCAACTTTCTAATTTCTTCCAGTGCAGAAACATGAAAAGGAGATGTCATAACATATCCATATAAAAACTTGAGCTGAACACCTGCAAGTCTTAATACTTTATGATCATCATCCCATTTGTGTTTTCCACTGCCTTTATATGTTGTCACAACAACGACATCATGTCCATGCTTTTCAAGTTCATTTCTTAAGATGGAAGTAGAAGCGGCAACTCCATTGATCTGTGGCGGATATGTATCTGTAAATAACGCAATACGCATTATTCATCACCTTCTTTCTCATATTCTTCTAGTGCCTGTTTTGTATAGGTCACTGGCACACCTTTTGTAAGCGGAATGTCTTTTCTTGCTCTAGCATACAAGAAAACAAAACTGCCGATAATCAATACCTGATAAAACGTAATCATTCTCCATAGAAGCATGATTGATGCAGATTGTGTCTTTGTAAAAATTGTTGAAAACATCAAAATGAAAGTTGCTTCCGTTCCTCCAGAAGAACCAGGCATTGGTAAAAAAGCATTGACCATCGCTACAAACGAAGACAAAGCAACCATATTAAAGTACATGTCCATTGTAATTGGAATTTTCAAGACACATGCACAAAGGAAAGGAACACTGTAATAAATCAATAATCTGACAAGATCTTCCACTGCTAAAAATGCAATCAGTTTCTTATGTGTTCGTAATACAACAATTTCTTTTGAAAACTGTTCTAATTGCGTATTCAATTGTGCAAGTGTTTTTTCCTTATCTTTTACAATATGTAATTTACATCCAATCTCTATTCCAGAAGTCGTCAGCCATTGGTAGAATCTTGGAGAAATTGCCAATATCCATAAAAACACTATAATCGCAGCACCTACTAAAAATCCCGCAATAACAATCAAAAAATATTGTGAATAATTGGAATAGAAATATGGAAATTTCACTAAAATCAGAAATAGTACAAAAGAACACATTGTCGTCTGGTACACAATAAAATCAAGCCATAATACACCTATTGAATTACTGACGGGAATTCCCTGCTTTCTAAAGATATACCCTTGTGCTACCTGTCCACCAGAAGCACCTGGTGTGATATTATTGAACAATCCCGCAACATAGGAATTCACAAATCCTTGTTTATATGTGTAATGGGGATGCGTTAATTTGCATTCTTCTGCTAGACCAACCCCCAAAAGAAAACGTTCAAAAACCATCAATAAAACAATCAATATCAATCCTGTAATATTGACAGATTTCAATGTATCTAATACTTTTCCACCATCATCTTTCAACGTAAAAAACAATACACCACCAGCTAAGGCAAATATCAAAAAAATATTAAATATTGTATTACTAAGCAAGCTTTTGATCTTTTTCCACATATGAATATTATACCTTTTGATAACTTATCTAAGCAACTTAGATAAAACTACTTCATCATATCTTAATGATTCATTACAAATTCATAAACTTCTTTTAACTGTTGTCCAACAGATTCAATTGATCTTTCTTCTACAGTCTGATAGCCTGCATTTGTTAGATCCTTCAAATCTCTTTCTACAACACCACGAATTTTTTCAACAAATTCATCATTATTGCTACCCATATAACAATTCTTTCCATCTTGCAGCCATGGATGGAATGCACCAATGTCTCTAACAACCGTTGGACATTTACCAGCTAGAGCTTCTAGTACCACAATTCCTTCTGTTTCTTCATAGCTTGGGAAAAAGAAACAGTCTGCATCACTATATGCGCCTTCAATAATGCCGCCTTTCACGTATCCTGGGAAAATCAGATTTGGAATTTCATTGTTATCTACAAGATCACTCATTTCCTTAGGAATGATCAAACGACTTGTATCACCAAACCAGATGAATTTATAGTCAGGAAGTCTTTTTGCAACCTCTACAAAATCTGGCAGTCCTTTTCTTTGAAATAACAAACCAACACCAATCACAACCTTATCATTTGGCTTTAAAGAAAAGTATTTACGGAATGCTTCAATCTTATCAGGATCTCTTTGATAACGCTTTAAATCAATTCCATTGCTTACCGCAAAAATAGGAAGCTGAATACCATACCTTTCTAATATCTTTTTGGAATACGGTGTTGGCGTAATCAAAGCATCTGCCTGTGTATATAAATGCATCAGCCATTTCTTTACTGCTGGTGAAATCGTATTGGACAACGTAAAACTGTTTCTGAAGTCTTCTTCTGTAGAATGTGCATGATAAATGACTTTCTTGCCATGTTCTCTTGCATTTTTTACGATTGCTTCAGAATTCATATAGTATGTATTGATATGTAGAATGTCATAATCAGGACACCAAGGGTCCGTTGTAAATTCAATTCCAGCCGATTCTAAAGCTCTTTGTTGATGCTTAAAAGCTCTACCAATACCAGATTTAGAAATTACACTTTCTCCTTCAAAATATAAAAGTATTTTCATCTAAATAATTATAATTCAAACAGGCATAAAAAAACAGATACTCACTAGTGTGAGTACCTGTTCTTCAGGATATCTTAAGAATTATTCTTCTTCCTGCATCTTAGCCTTAACAATCAACTTGTTGAGACGTGTCTGTGCATCCTTCTTTGTCTTTTCAAACATTTCGTGAGCAGCTTCCTGTCCCTTGAGTCTTGGCAAGTTAAAGTAACGAGCTTCTGCCATCAAGAAGGATTCAAACTTAGACCAGTCAGGTGTCTTAGTAGAGTCAATCTGTAATGGTTTTTCAAGTCTTGGGTCGAATCTGTAAAGTGATGTATAACCACAAGCAACTGCATCCTTCTGTCTAGTTGGAGCACTGATGAGACCACCCTTGATACCGTGTTCTGCACATGGGCAGTAAGCGATAATAATAGATGGGCCATTGTAGCTTTCAGCTTCCTTGAATGCCTTGATTGTCTGCATCTGGTTTGCACCCATAGATACGGAAGCAACATAAGCTGTTCCATATTCCATGAAGATCTGACCAAGATCCTTCTTAGCTGTTGGCTTACCACCTGCAGCGAACTTAGCGATTGCAGAGTAGTTTGTAGACTTAGAAGCCTGACCACCAGTATTAGAATATGTTTCTGTATCAAGAACAAGAACGTTAACGTTCAGGTTGTTAGCCATAACGTGGTCTAATCCACCGTAACCGATATCATATGACCATCCGTCACCACCGACGATCCATACAGACTTACCAACAAGGTCTCTTTCCATTTCAAGTAATGGCTTAACTGCTTCAACACTAGAAGCCTTAACAGCAGCAACTAATTCATCCTTAACAGCACGCTGAGCGTTTCTGTCTTCCTTAGCATCAAGATACTTAGTGAATGCTTCCTTGCAAGCTGGTTCAACCTTATCGATGTTTTCTTCGATGATACGTAAGATTCTAGCAGACTTTGTAGCCTGTGCTACAGCCATACCAAATCCATATTCAGCGTTATCTTCGAATAATGAGTTAGCCCAGGCAACACCATTTCCATCAGCATCTGTTGTGAATGGGTTAGATGGAGTAGCAGAGCAGTAAATCATAGAACATCCAGTAGCGTTAGCTACGATCATGTCTTTACCAAATAACTGAGATACTAATCTGTAGTAAGGAGCTTCACCACATCCTGGGCAGCATCCAGATACTTCAAAGTATGGCTTTTCAAGAGATACACCAGCAACTGTGTTGCCATTGCCATATTGTGGCTTTTCAGGTGTCTTCTTGTAGAGGTAATCAGCTACAGGTTCCTGCTTTGTCTGTGTTGCAATTGGCTTAGCAACAAGAGCCTTTGGATTTTCCTTAGTTCCATCACCAACTGGACAAACTGTAATACATACACCACAACCTACACAGTTTTCAGTAGCAAGCTGGATTCTGAACTTTAAGCCTTCTTCCTTAGCCTTGCCATATAGTGGAGATGGATCCTTATATGTTAATTCAAATCCGTTTTCGTTAGCAATCTTGCTAGCTTCTGCACATTCTTCTGGAGTCATTAAGAATGGACGGATTGTTGCATGTGGACATGCGAATGCACACTGACCACACTGGATGCACTTGTCAGCATTCCATTCAGGAACATACGCAGCAATGTTACGTACTTCTCTGAATGATACGTCTTCCTTCATAGTACCATCAAGTAATTCAGGATCCATGAATTCAGAAACCTTCATATCATAGCCTTCAAGAGCATTGATCTTCTGAACATAGCCATCATAGTAAGCATCTCCTGTTTCAGCATAGAGAGCACCCTTACTAGATAGATTGCTCCATTCTGGCTTAACTGTTACTTCAACTAAACCAGAAGCACCCTTGTTAATAGCAGCAATGTTGTTATTAACTACATCTTCACCCTTACGAGCATATGTTGTACGAGCGGAGTCTTCCATGAGCTGTAAGCTCTTAGAATATGGCATGATCTGTTCATTTAATTTGAAGAATGCAGACTGAAGAATTGTATTTGTGTGAGTACCCATGTGAGTTTCACGAGCAATTGCGTTTGCATTGATAATATAGAACTTTGCATGCTTGTCAGCTAAGCCCTTTAACATTCTGTTAGGAAGCTTATCTTCTACTTCATCAGCAGACATTGTTGTGTTCAATAAGAATGTACCGCCATCCTTCAAATCACGAACCATGTCAAACTTGAATGCATAAGATTCCTGAGATGAAGAAATGAAGTCAGCCTTGTTGATATAGTATGGAGAATGAATTGGAGTAGGACCAAATCTTAAGTGAGATCTAGTTACACCACCAGCCTTCTTTGAGTCATAAGCAAAGTATGCCTGTGAATAAAGATCTGTGTTGTTACCAATGATCTTAACTGTGGACTTGTTAGCACCTACAGTACCATCAGCACCTAAACCATAGAATAAGCATGTAGAATAGTCAGCATCTACATGAATATCAACTGGTTCAAGGGATAGATTTGTAACATCATCTTCAATACCGATTGTGAACTCTTCCTTAGGAGCATCCTTCTTGAGTTCTTCATATACAGCGTTGATATCAGATGGGTTAGTATCCTTAGAAGATAGACCATAACGGCCACCAATGAATGTGATATCCTTATGATTTCTTAATGCATAGCATACATCTAAGAATAATGGTTCTCTTGTACCAACTTCCTTAGCACGGTCAAGAACAGCAATCTTCTTAACTGTTGCTGGTAATACATCTTCAAGATAGTTCTGAGCGAATGGTCTGTAGAGGTAAACCTTGATCAAACCAACTTTTTCGCCTCTAGCTACTAAAGTGTTTACTGTTTCTGTAATTGTATCTGTTACAGAGCCCATAGCTACGATAACTCTTTCAGCATCTGGAGCACCAACATATACGAATGGAGCATAGTTACGTCCTGTATGTTCAGAAACAGCCTTCATGTACTTAGCAACGATTTCTGGAACAGCAGCAAAATGCTTATTCTGTGCTTCTTCAGCCTGGAAGAAGATATCATCATTCTGGTTTGTACCACGTACAACTGGGTTTGTATGTGGGTTAAGAGCCTTCTTACGGAATGCTTCCAGCTTATCCTGTGGAAGTAAGCTCTTCAAGAAGTCATAATCCATAACTTCGATCTTATCGTATTCATGAGAAGTACGGAAACCATCAAAGAAATGCATTACTGGTACACTGCCATCAATAGCAACCAAGTGTGCAACACCAGCAAGATCCATACAATCCTGTACGGAGTGAGAGCACATCATAACGATACCTGTCTGGCGGCAAGCATAAACGTCAGAATGATCACCAAAAATAGATAATGTGTGTGTAGCTAAAGAACGAGCTGCTACATGGATTACACCTGGTAAAAGTTCACCCTTTAACTTGTAAATATTAGGAATCATTAATAATAGACCCTGTGATGCAGTGAATGTTGTTGAAAGTGATCCAGCCTGTAATGCACCGTGGATTGCACCTGCAGCACCTCCTTCTGCCTGCATTTCGACGACTTTTACCTTATCGCCGAAGATGTTTGTACGACCAGCTGTTGCCCAGTCGTCAACATGTTCTGCCATCGGAGAAGATGGCGTAATTGGATAGATACCGGCAACTTCCGTAAAAGCGTATGCGGAATGGGCTGTCGCAGTATTACCATCCATGGCTTCGAAAACCTTTTTGTTCTCTGTACTCATATGTCCTCCTATTTTTTTGCCATATAAATTATACTCTCTTTTGAAAACGTTTTACAAAAATTTTTATAATTTTGTACATATATTCACAAATATTATTTTAGTGAAATTACATTTTTCTCGTTCAAATAAAGCTTTTCTTCGTATTCTTTCTTTTTTCTAGAAATATTACATAACTGACCACCTGATTCAAAAAAGTTCAGAAATCTCTTTAGTGTCCGCTTTTTAGTACAATAAAATCATATTGCTGGATATACACTTTAACTGCGAGGTAAAAGTATATGTCTAAATATAAAGATAAAAAACCATCTATGATTGAATTTACTAG
>NZ_JBQHWJ010000007.1:0-50346 GCF_052064035.1 Bulleidia sp. HCP3S3_C9
GTATATACCTCAAATTCTTTTCTGAAATTTGTGAATATACCTGTTTTCATTCTAATTTGTAAACAATTTGATTAAATCTCGTTTATGACTGATACTTTTTCAACAGTCTCGCCTAGGCATTCTTTTTTAAGTATTCTTCCAATTGTTCAACAGTATCAACAACTGTGACTGCACCTGCTTCAATCATGGATTGTTTGTTTCCATATCCCCAATTGACACCAATACAAGGTATTGCATGTTCTTTTGCACCAAGTACATCAAAATCTGTATCCCCAATCATAATGGCATCTTGTACATCTTGTTTTTCTAGTAAATAGGCAATGACCGCACTTTTATTTTCTCTAGAAGCATCTAAAGAAGCACCTGCAATTTCTTCAAAGTACTGGCCGAGATGGAAATGTTCCAGAATTTCCTTTGCAATGTTTTCTGGTTTACTAGTTGCAACAAATAAATGAAATCCATTTTCTTTCAAATCCTTCAGCATTTGTTCAATACCTTCATATGGCTGATTCTCAAATTTTCCAATCGTCGTATAGCGAGAGCGGAAGATTTGAATTGCCTGATCAACATCTTCTTCTTTTACACCAAATTCAGGAAATGTTTTTCTAAGAGGCGGGCCAACAAATACTGAAAGTTCTTCGAGTGCAGGGTGAGGGATTCCTAATTGATCTAATGCATAGGCTGCAGATCGTGTAATACCAATTCCGGATTCTGTTAATGTTCCGTCTAAATCAAATAATATCGTTTTCATGAATACTACTTTATCATAGATTTCCCATTATGTTCTTGTAATATTCATTTAATATTCACATACGTTGTATACTCTATAGGTGCATTAAGAAAGAAGGTACAGAATATGAATGAAATAAAAAATGAACAGACAGAACAGCCAAAAGTGATATATGTTGAAAGAAAGAAAAAACCATTTCCTTGGAAAACAATTGGAAAATATGCACTTTGTTGTTTGCTTTCAGGCTTGTGTGGATTTGGTGGAGGTCTATTTGCCAATTATGTAGATCGTCAGAAAACAAATAATGACATTCAATATAACTACAGTGATAATAATGGAAATGATTTTTCAATGATTCCTGGATTTGGTGATGGTTCATCAAATGAAGAAAGTGGCAATTCTCAAATTGAAAATACAAACCAGGCAGCATTAGGTGTAAAAGTTAAAGAGACAAGTGATGGTGTCTATATTGCTGGCTTTTCTTCTAATTCCAATGCAGAAAGTGCTGGCTTGGAAATTAATGACAAGATCGTTGGTATCGATGGTAATAAATACAGTACATATAATGATATTGTAAGCTACATTGGTACAAAAAAAGTCGGAGATACAGTGAAAGTCAGTGTTGAAAGAGATGGAGAAGAAAAGACTGTGGATGTTGAATTAACAGAACGTGCATCTCAAACAACATTGCCAGGTTCTTCTAGTTCCTCTATTTACTGATTAAGAAAGAAGTGTTTCTTTCTTTTTCTTTTCATGAAGCGTATACTTTACATGTGCTAAATATGGAGGACAACATAAATGAAAGATTATGCACCAATTAAAGAAGGTAAAGTACGCGAGATTTACGATGTCGATGATGCGTTGATCATGGTAGCGACAGATCGTATTTCTGCCTTCGATGTTATCTTGAAGAATCAGATTACAAAAAAGGGAACTGTATTGACACAGATGTCTAAATTCTGGTTTGAGTACACAAAAGAAATCATGCCTAACCACATGATTTCTACAGATGTAAATGACATGCCTGAATACTTCAGAAAGCCTGAATTCACAGGTAATTCCATGCTATGTAAAAAACTCAATATGATTCCAGTTGAGTGCATCGTTCGTGGTTATATTACAGGTTCTGGCTGGGCAAGCTATCAGAAGACTGGTAAAGTTTGTGGTATTGAATTACCAGCTGGTCTAAAAGAAAGCGAAAAGCTTCCACAGGCAATCTATACACCAAGTACAAAGGCAGAAATTGGTGATCATGATGAAAATATTTCTTTTGAACAATCCATTGATGTATTGGAAAAAGCTTTTCCTTCACATGGTAAAGAATATGCTGAAAAGATTAGAGACTATACATTAACACTTTATAACAAGTGTGCTGAATATGCTTTATCTAGAGGTATTATCATTGCTGATACAAAGTTTGAATTTGGTGTCAATGAAGATGGTGAAATTGTTTTAGGTGATGAAATGCTTACACCAGACTCTTCTAGATTCTGGCCACTGGAAGGATATGAAGCTGGTCATTCTCAGCCATCTTTCGATAAACAGTTCGTAAGAGACTGGTTAAAGGCAAATCCAGATAGTGACTACAATCTTCCTCAGGAAGTGATTGATAAGACAATTGCCAAATATCTGGAAGCTTATCAGTTATTGACTGGTAAAGAACTATAATTGTAAATAGTTTCAATAGAAAACAAAGCCGATATGAAAATATCGGTTTTTTTTGACCTTTTTTCAGGGAATTCTTAAAAAATCTGTGAATAAGAATAGTGAAGGAAGGTGGTATATATGAAAACCGATGAATTGAAATTTAAAAAATTTGAAGAAGAATGCAGGAGATATCTGTATGAGAAGGAAGCTCTTTTACAGCTGGAAAAGCGATTTGTAAAAGTAAATACTTCCAACACACATTACAACGACAACTGTTCACGCTATGATCCATTAAAGAAATATCGTTTTCTTGAAGCACATACAAATCATGTGAATCATGTTTTTAAACTGATGGAAAAAGAGTATGGCTCTCTTGTCGCAAATACGATCAAAGAGCAGATGACGCATTTTCATACGAATGAAGAAATTGATGAAGCTTATAAGAATTCTGTCATTTGCATTTTAAATAAAACTGAAAAGGGAGTGCGCGCATGAAAAGGAAAATCTATCGTTGTCTTCAGTTTCTTTTATCATTTTTTATTGCATTTACAATGCCTGTTTTTTCAATGTTTGAAGTACATGCAGATGGATTGGATGTGAATCAGGCAATCAATGACATCATTGGTGGAAACATTGGAAATACATTTCATTATTCTTATCAGGGTGGTCAATATTTTGATCAGATTTTAACAAGCAACAGCAGTGAAGAATTGTATAACATAGGTTTAGACTGTACGTCAGGCACGCTTGCAATTGTGTCAAAAGCAATCCGAAATGCAAATGGAGATCCATATAAGTACTTTGGGGAATGTAGAGAGTATCTCAATACTGTCTATCCGTATGAATTGGCAACACATTTTACGAATATGGAACAGATTGCATCTGGAATTGTGGATGTGAGTGTATTAGAACCAGGTGACATTATTGTGTATGGTCAAATGGGAGAAAAGGGCCATATGAATGTGTATTGTGGAAATGGACAAACATTTGATTTTGGTTCGAATGGAAAAGGAGCAACTGCAAACTATCGTGGATTTGCAAATTACATAACATATAAAACTTCCGCTTCTTCGACGACTGGTTCGTATCCAATCAGTGCAGTATATCGAATACACTTAAATAAGAAGGTTCAGTATGAAATTGTAAAGCTTTCTACTGATCCACTTGTTTCTGCTACAGCACAATATTCACTTGCAGGTGCTGTATTTGGGGTATATACGAGCAGTGACTGCAATGAAGCAAGTCATATTGATACATTGACTAGTGATGCTTCTGGGCATGCTAGAGGAGAAGCAACGGTGTCTAATGATGTGAATACATTGTATGTAAAGGAAATCTCTGCACCAGAAAACTTCAGAATTTCAGATGCATCCATTCATACAGTGATGATACAGGATGGAAGTGCATATGATGAATTCAAGGATGAGCCAATGTATGCGAATGGATCAATTGAAATCAGCAAGATTGATCAGGAAGGCAAGAAGAATGCTGCTTCGATGGCAGAAACACATTTTACGATTACATACTATGATTCTTTTGATATCAATGGTGCAGCAACAAATACATTTACAATCAAAACACTTGCTGAATATGATGAAAGTGGTGTGAAGTATGTTGCGAGAATGGATGATGCACATCTTGTAGAAGGCGCATATATTCGCAATGCACAAGCAGAACCAGTCTTGCCAATGGGAACATATGTCATTCGTGAGACGAAAGCTGCAAGTGACTATACGATGGAAGGTGGATATTTTGAGAATGGTGTTCGTGTAGGCAGTCAGGAGCAGTTGATCTTTATTGTTGATCATGAAGGTGATTCCATTGTGATGAAAGCTGGAAATCATTATTCACAAGGCATGTATGAAAAAGAGGAACTTGTAAAGCGTGGAAGCTATGAGCTGCAGAAGAAAGACAAAGATTTATCTGCTGATCCGCTTCAGCCAGTTCGCTCTTTAGGTGATGCAACATTTGCATATGCTGAATTTGATTTATTTTATTTAGGCAATGGAAGTGAAGATGCTTCTATGATGATTGATCATGACGGAGATGGGATCGGCGATGGCAGCGAATTCATGCCATCTTTCACAACACCAGTTGATCATATCCAGCTGGATGAAAAAGGATATTACTCTACACCAAACGAAACATATTTAGCGTATGGAAATTACAGGCTTGTTGAAACAAAATCACCAGTTGGATATTCAAAACTGGATGGAGAACAGCCAGTCACAATTGATTTTTCTATTACAGAAGATAAAGAAAAGAAATATCTAGAAGCAATTGAAAAAGTGTATGAAGGTGATATCCAGATTGTGAAAACACAGAATTCTAACCAGTCCTCTTCTTTTACAAAACCGGAACAAGGTGCTGTATTTGATGTTGTATTGAAGAAATATGTTTTACAGGAAGCCAATGGCAGAGAAGTAGATCGTCAAATTGTTCTGGATGCATATGATAAAGCAAATACATGGAGCGGATATGATGCATCAAATCATTTTGTGAATGGATATGCAGATAAAGAATATGATCAGATTACTACAGATGTGAATGGCTGTGCAAAAACAAAGATGCTTGCCTATGGTGACTATTATCTTGTACAGGTTTCTTCCGCAAATGAAATGAAAATCATTGAAGATGTTCAGGAATTTTCGATTACACAAGAACATCAGCCAACATTACAATTCTATGCAACAAATAATGTTAAGGGATATGTGTTAAAGATCTTCAAGAAAGATGCAGATACAAATGAAAGAGTTACATTCACTTCATCAGCATTTAAAATCCATATGCTAAAAGATATGAATGGCAATGATGTATCGCATTCCACGACGAAAGATACATCTTTATCCACACGTTTAGTGAATGGATATGTTGTACAGACTCTTGGAGAAAATAGTGAAAAAACAAATGTAGATGTATTTATGACAGCTTCTAAAACAATGGCTTTATCGAATGATAAACTTGAAGAAGGTGTTTTCTATGGTGTGAATAACAATAAAAAAGACAATGTAGATAGCTGTACGAGCTTACCTGTAGAGTTATATCCAGGAGAATATCAACTGGAAGAAGTTGTTACAAGTGATGGCTATATCACATCTTCCCCATTACCTTTTACAATTCGACAGGAATCCATTACACGAATGAATGATGCGAAACAGAATATCATTGAAATTGAATTTAAAAATACAAGATTAAAAGGTGATGTTTTCTTTAATAAAGAAATCGTACATTATGAAAATGCAGATACGTCTTTGATCCATGATGATTTAACACAGTTTGGTTTTACACTGTATGCAAAAAATGACATTTATTCGAGTGATACTGGTGCATTGATTGTTAGAAAAGATGAAAAGGCAAAACGATTGACAACAGACATCAATCAGCCATATGCATCCATTGAAGAAACATATCCAGATACTTCAGGAAATTTTGCTTTCACTTCCTTGCCGCTTGGGGAATACTATTTAAAAGAAACGACAGTTCCAGATGGTTTTGTGAATGAAAACCGTGTATGGGATATCACAATTGAACAGTCTATGTTTGATCATTACATTGAAGAACAGACAACACTTCCATTACATTTAGGAGAAGTAACAGATCGTTCTATAGAGAAGGATGATGTGCGTACAGTTATTCAAGGAGAATCTACAAATACATACAAGATTACAAATGACGTAACAAAAGTCAGTATTTCTAAAAAAGATATTACAAATGATGAGGAATTAGAAGGTGCACAATTAAGTGTACTGGATGAAAATGAGAATGTTATAGATACATGGATTTCTAAAGATCAGCCACATACAATTGAAGGGCTGAAAGAAAATGGAACATATACTTTACGAGAAGACCTTTCTCCATTAGGCTACTACCAGACAACAGATATTTCATTTACTGTCAATCAAGGAAAACTTGTGCAGCAGATTGAAATGAAAGATGCGCCAGTCATGTACAAAATTAAAAAAGTAGATGAAAATGGAAATATCGTCAGTGGTGTGAAATTGAAACTGTTTGATCGTACAGATCAGGAAGAAATTCCATTAGAAAATGATGGTATTACAACAGAAAAGCCATTTATTTTAGATAAAGTATTAAAGACTGGACATACATATGAACTGATTGAAGAAGAAATTGTCGCAGGTGTTTTTCAAGCAGCAAATCTGACGTTTGTTGTACCAAAGGTTAATAATGATGCAGCATGTATCACAATTACTATGGTCGATGAAACAACAGGTGTGTTTGTGAATAAAGTGGATCAGTATGGGAATGGTGTTGTAAATGCAAAGCTAGAGATTCTAGAAGCAGAAGAGAATGAAAATGGTGAAGTTTATGCATTAGAAGGTATAGAACCTGTATATGCATTTACGACAGATGGAAGACAACATGATATTTCTTCTTATGTCAAAGGCAGTGATGAAACTAAGAAATACTGGTATATCTTAAGAGAAGTAGAATCTCCATTTGGTTATGCAATGATGGATGATATTGCATTTTATGTAACTGGCACAAAAGAAAATGTGCAGTTTATTCAGGCGATGGATATGAAAAAAGATGTTCGAATCAAAGTGGTGAAAAAAGATGCGTCTTCTAAAGATACATTGCTTAAAGGTGCAACGTTTACGCTGTATGATAAGGATCATCAGATTGTAAAAGATAAGGATGGAAACGATTGTATTCTGACAACAGATGATTCTGGTACAGTGCAGTTTGAAATTCCATATGATGAAGGCTATTACATCCAGGAAACAAAAGCACCACAGGGGTATCAATTAAATCAAACAAAATTTGATGTTGTATATCCAGAGAACTACACATTTCTTGAACCACTTGTCATTCAGGTAGAAGACAGGCCAAATGAAACAGTCAATACAGAAGATCAATCTAAAATATTCTTAGAAGTATGTGTATTGATTTCATCTATCACTGTTGGTGGGGTGTGGATGCGTATGAAACACGTTTACCGATAAAAGAAAAGTAGAGCGAGTCTCTACTTTTTCTATAGATGCATGATGAGATATATTGTAAGTGCAATTAGAAGTATCGCAAATAAGAGAAACAAGAATAAATTCTTTTTATCAATGGATTTTCCTTGCTTTGTGAATTCTCTTTGATAGCTTTGTAATGTCATATCCATTCTATCCAGCCATGTTTTTGCGATTGTTTTAGAAATATGTACGCTTTCTCCATGAGAAGCATTGTTGCAGTTTAAACGGATGTCATGAAAGAGGGAACGCTGAGAAGAAGTGATGTAGTTTTGTGCGTGTAGAAATGAAATGCGGTTGTATAAAGTATCAGATGGAATTTTTTGTGTATTGATAAAGATTTGATAGTTTTCATTCAGCTGATAATATTCGACAAGTGATTTTGTGAGCTGATCTACTGTACTTCTCATATTTGTGGCAAAAGATGTATCATCAAAATCTTTTTGATAGATGGCATTTGCTTTTTCATAGCATTGTAAAGCATTCTGATAATGATGAATTGCCTCATTGGATGCGGTGAGTCTTGGCTGCAATGTAACTGGGATTTCATATGTCATTCCTCGACTTTTTGCATAGACTTCATTTGTACGAAATTTTGTTTTGGAATCAGTAAACATAAAATGAGAGAAGGAATAGTTCTTTAAATGTGATGGATTGATGAATGAAGAAGTGTCTGGATTTGTTGCACCAATAAATGTAATGGTGTCATTTGGATAAATTCCTTTTTTGACATATGTATATTTTGTACAGCCAACATATAATGTTTTGTTTTGCTGATTAATAAAAACAGCGTATGAAATATGCTTTGCAGGATCACCAGAAAGCGTATTTCCACGAAATTGAATATCCATGTTTCTTTCCTTTCTAAATTTCATTTTAAGTATAACATGACAAAGTAAACATGAAATTGAGAAATCTTTCACATGATTTTCACATAAAAAATTTATAGAACCATCAAAAAAATTTCTATTTAAATATTGTAAGCGTTTTCCTAAAATACTAGTATCAAGTGAGGAACAGAAAACACCTCACACAAGTTAATAGGAGGGAATATTATTCCATGAACAAGTTTTCAAAAGTTTTACTCGCTGGAACAATGGCATTAGGTTTAGGTGCTTGCTCTAGCAAACCAGCTGCTTCAGCAGGTGGATCCGCTGCTACTAAAGGTGGCGATTATGCTGACAAGAAAGTCGGTATCGCAATTTATCAGTTCAATGATAACTTTATGACATTATTCAGAACTGAACTCGAAGACTACTTAGTAAGCAAGGGATTCGACAAGAGCAACATCACAATTACAGATGGTGCTAACGACCAGGCTACTCAGACAGCTCAGATCGATAACTTCATTACACAGGGTGTAGATGTTATGATCGTTAACCCAGTTAACTCTTCTTCAGCTCCAACAATTACTGATAAGGTAACATCTGCTGATATCCCACTTGTTTACATCAACCGTGAACCAGATGAAGAAGAACAGAAGAGATGGAAGGATGAAGGCCTCAAGGTTACATATGTAGGTGCTGATGCTAGACAGTCCGGTACATACCAGGGTGAACTCATTCTTGAAACAGAAACAAAGGGTGATATCAATGGTGATGGTGTTGTTTCATACATCATGATCGAAGGTGACCCAGAAAACGTAGACGCTCAGTACAGAACAGAATATTCTGTTAAGGCTTTAACAGATGCTGGAACAAAGGTTAAGGAACTCGATGACGAAGTTGCTAACTGGGATCAGGCACAGGCTCAGGAAAAGGTTCAGAACGCTCTATCTAAGTATCCAGAAGCAGAAGTTGTATTCTGCAACAACGATGCTATGGCATTAGGTGCTCTTGAAGCTATCAAGGCTACTGGCAAGACAGTTGGCAAGGATATCTACTTAGTTGGTGTTGACGCATTAGCTGATGCTTTAGATAAGGTTGAAGCTGGCGAAATGACAGGTACAGTATTAAACGACCACATCGCTCAGTCTCATGGTGCTGCTGATGCTGCTATGGACTACCTCGATGGCAAGGATGTTGACTACAAGTATGTTAAGGACTATGTTAAGGTAACAAAGGACAACATCGCTGACATCAAGAAATCCTTAGGCTTATAATTTAAAAACTTAAGCATTGATTCTCATGAGTGTGGGTGCTCATAGCGGTGCCCACACTCATATCTTATTTAAAATGATTTAAAAAATTCTATCAATTCACGGAGTAAAGTGAAAAATTACGGAGGATAAAATGGCGGAATACAAACTTGAACTCAAGGGCGTATCCAAGTCGTTCCCTGGCGTTAAGGCACTTGATAACGTACAGCTGTCTCTACGACCTGGATCAGTACTCGCATTAATGGGTGAAAATGGTGCAGGTAAATCAACATTGATGAAATGTTTATTCGGTATCTATCATATGGATGCTGGTGAAATTTACATTGATGGAGAAAAAGTAGAAATCAAAGATCCTGATGATGCAATGGAAAAAGGTATTGCAATGGTACATCAGGAATTACAGCCTGTACCTGCAAGGTCTATTGCAGAGAATATGTATCTTGGACGTTTCCCGGTACACAAATATGGACCACTTCAGGTCATTGATCACAAGACAATGAATGAAGAGACAAAGAGATGGTTGGCTCAGTTAGGATTGGACTTTGATCCAACAGCATTATTAGGTACATTATCAATTGGACAGATGCAGTGTGTAGAAATTGCAAAAGCTGTATCTCATAACGCAAAAGTAATTATCTTTGATGAACCGACATCTTCCTTATCTGATAAAGAAGTTGAATTTTTATTCAAGATCATGAATCAGTTAAGAGATGAAGGTGTAGCTATGATCTATATCTCACATAAAATGGATGAAATCAAGCGTATTGCGGATGATGTTCAAATCATGCGTGATGGTCAGTACATTGGAACATGGCCAGCAAAAGAATTATCTATCGATGAAATCATCACAAAGATGGTTGGTCGTGAAATGACACAGATTTATCCAGAACATCATCATGAAATTGGCGATGTTATTCTTGATTGTGAAGATATTTGTTCTATTCATTCTAGAAGCTTCCAGCATGTATCATTCAATGTGAAAAAGGGTGAAATTGTTGGATTTGGTGGACTTGTTGGTGCGCAGCGTACTGAATTAATGGAAGGTATTTTCGGTATTAGAAACCTTTCTGCAGGTACAATCACAGTCAATGGAAAGCAAGTTACGATCAAACAGCCTAAAGATGCTATGAAGGCAGGCTTAGGTATGATTACAGAGGATAGACGTGGCACTGGTATTGTTGGATGTCTTTCCATCAAAGATAACGTTGGTATCACAATTTACAACAAACACTTGAAAGCTGGATTTGTCTTAGATCATCCAACAATCAATAAGATCGTTGATGATTCTATTCAACAGTTAAGTATCAAAACACCTAGCATGCAGACATTAATTTCTACTCTTTCTGGTGGTAACCAGCAGAAAGTAATCGTTGCTAGATGGCTGGCAAATGACCCTGATATTCTCATCATGGATGAACCTACAAGAGGTATTGATATTGGTGCAAAACATGAAATCTATGAAATCATGGAAAATCTTGCACAGCAAGGCAAAGCAATTATCATGATCTCATCTGAAATGCCAGAATTGATTGGTATGTCTGATAGAATCTATGTTATGAGTGAAGGAAAACTCACAGGTGAAATTACTGATCGTAACGACATGACACAGGAAAAGATCATGAGTTATGCTGCTCAGTATTAAAAAGGGGAAAGGAAAATGAAAAAGGATTTTAATTTAAAGGACTTTTTGATCAATAATGGCGTTGTCGTTGTCATGATCATTCTTGTCCTCTATACAGGTTTTACAAGTAATAACTTCTTTACAGTGAAAAACTTCCTGAATATTGCGGCAAATATGTCCTATAGACTTGTTATTGCATTAGGTATCGCAGGATGCGTTATCACTGGTGGCTGTGACCTCTCCGGTGGTCGTATGGTAGGTTTTGCTGCATGTATCTCTGGTACATTGTTACAGAATCTTGATTATTCTCAGAAATTCTTCCCAGGTATGGAACCATTGAATCCATTCTTAGTTATCTTGATTGTTATGGTCATTTGTGGATTGTTTGGTGCAATTACTGGTGCATTCGTTGCTTACTTACATGTTCCACCATTTATCGCTACATTAGGTATGATGGACATTATCTATGGTCTTGGTTTGATCTATACAGGTGCTACTCCATTAGGTGGATTTACTAGAGCATATACAACATTCTCAACGGGTAAATTCTTAGGTATATCTTATCTGATCTGGATTGCTATTATCGTAATGGCAATTACATGGTTCATCTTCAACATGACACGTCATGGAAAGTATATGTATGCAATTGGTGGTAACGCACAGGCTGCTGAAGTTGCTGGTGTTCCAGTAAACAAGACACTTGTTATCATCTATGCTAAGGCTTCTGCTTACTTCGCACTTGCAGGATTCATGCTCGGTGCAAAAGCTGGTGGTTCTTCTGTAAATACAGGTCTATCCTATGAAATGGAAGGTATAGCTGCTTGTGCTCTTGGTGGTGTATCCGTTACTGGTGGACGTGGTAAAGTATCATCTGCACTAATTGGTGTTGCTGTTCTTGAATTATTGAAGGCTGCATTACAGTACTTAGGTGTCGACCAGAACGCACAGTATATCGCTATCGGTATCGTTATCTTGATCGCTATTACACTTGATATTCGTAAGTACGTTCAGAAAAAATAATTTCAGGAAAATCCTATTAACAAAGCGTTCTTCGGAACGCTTTGTTTTATTAAACAGAAGTGAGATAATAGTAAACAAGGAAAGGTTGTCATATGAGTTTTATAGAGTTTATTAATGAATCCTGGGTAACATTACTTTTAACATTTTTACCATTATATTATGCATTTCAACTATTGAAGAATGAAAGAATAGAGATGATTCGACCAAAGGGCAGCAAGGCAATTGAAAAAAAGAAAAGAAAACCATATGCACATGATGCTGGTATGATCATGTTGTTTACTGGTATTTCTATGGGATGTATTACAGTCATTCGTTTATTTTCACCAGTTGGTTCTTTGATTGGTTCCATTGTTGTATTTGCTGGATTTGTGTATGCATGGAAAAAAACACATGATGTGTATGAAAGATAATGATTATGAGAGATAAATATAAGGTTATTCTTGTCGATGATGAAATTGACGTTGCGGAAAGAATTGCAAACAAGATGCAATGGGAAGAACTGGGGTTTGAAAAACCTGTCATTTGTAAAAATGCATTAGATGCATTGGATGTTGCTGAAAAAATCCATCCTGAAGTTGTTATGACAGATATTACAATGCCATATATGAATGGATTACAGTTATCTCATAAGCTGAAGGAAGAGTATCCAAACATTCGTATTATTATTTTTTCTGGCTATGATGAGTTTGAATATGCACAAGAAGCGGTGCATATTCAAGCTGAAGAATATATTCTGAAGCCAATTGATGCAGATAAGTTAAAGACTGTTTTTACAAACATTCGCAACGACTTAGATAAAGAATATGATGAACGACAGAATATTTCAAAACTTGAATCGTATTATAATGATTCCTTGCCAATTTTACAGGAATCCTTTTACGCTTCTTTAATGGAAAATAAGTTTGCAAAAGATCAATTGGATCATTTTAAAGAAATCTATTCTATTGATTTGAACAGTCCATATTATTGTGCTGTGATCTTACATGTTTCTACACATACATTGAAAGAAAAAATGAATCCTTTGTATGTCAGCTTATCTGTAAAAAAACTGGCAGAAGAAAAGCTGTGTGAACAATGGAAAGGTAAATTGTTTACGTATCAAGGAAACACTGTCATGATTGCGCAGTTAGATGCTTCAGAAAATGAAATTACAAAATTGACGGATGACTGTGATAAGTTTACGCGTCTAGCAAAAAGTTTAGTGGATGCTACAGTGACAATTGGTATTGGCAGAATCTGTTCGCAGTTGATTGATATTTCTGACAGTTATAATGGTGCACGTTTAGCAGTCAGCTATCGCACATTGTATGGAACAATGAAAGCAATCAATATTAATGAAATTGAGCCAGATCAAGACGTGCAGCCTATATTTCTTGAAACAGATTCGCTAGATGAAGTATTTAAAAAAATGCGTGTGAATAATCAGGAAGGATTATCTCATGCCATTGATCAATATCTGGATAAATCTACGGCGAGCTTGACAAAAGTGCCTGAATTCCGTTTTTTTGTCATGCAGCTTGTCAGTGAACTGTATAGCTTTGCTTTAGCAAATAAACTTGAAATTTCAGAATTATTTACAAGCTATCATGAAATTATTCTTCAGGTTGAAAAGCTTGAATTAAAAGATTTGAATGAATGGATGAAAGATCATTGCTTTAAGATGCAGAGGATGATCAATGAAAAACGATCAAATACGACGAAGAACTTTATTGTAAAAGCAATTGATTATGCAAATGAAAAATATAGTGATCCAGATCTGACAGTTGAAAGTATCTGTGCATATCTGAATGTATCGTATGCATATTTTTCTACTGTATTTAAAAAAGAAACTGGAAAATCTTTTACAAGCTATTTAACAGATATTCGCTTAAAAAAGGCTGTTGAACTGCTGTTGGAAAAAGATGAAAAAACATATGTGATTGCACGTGATGTTGGATATACAGATCCCAACTATTTTTCCTATGTGTTTAAAAAAGCATATGGTGTTTCTCCAAATAAATATCGAATGAAAATTCAGGAAGAAGTATGAGTGAACACAAGACATTCAAAGATACATTTGATGATATATGCAACTTTAAGTCAATCAGCATTCAAGGCTTGATGTTGATTAGCTTTACTGTTGTTTCTGCAGTGATTGTCTTTGTTCTTGGAATTATTTTTTACAAATTCTTTTCAATTCAAAGTGCACAGACGATTATTCAATCAACAAAGCAGGTTACTTCACAAACTACAACAAATCTAGAAGATTATCTACAACAGATGAGACAATTATCTGATACTTTATATTACAATTCGATTAAAGAAATCGACATTTCTAATGCAACATGTGAAACAGAAATGAATATGTTATATGAAGCAAACAAAGATAAACTCATCTCTTTTGCGTTGTTTTCTGAAGATGGTAAATTGATTGCGGCTTCTCCAAATGCAGATTTAAAAGATGATGTCGATGTGAAAACACAACAATGGTTTCTAGATGCAGTAAGTGAAGTAGAAAACCTGCATTTTTCTCTTCCTCATGTACAAAACTTATTTGATGATTCTTCAATTCGCTATAACTGGGTGATTTCATTAAGCAGATCTGTCAGCTTGAACGATCATGGAAAAATGTGTGAAGGCGTTCTGCTTGTTGACATGAATTATTCCTATATTGAACAAATTCTAAATTCTGTGAATACTGACAATACAAATTTCTATACGTATTTAATTGATGGTTCTGGTGCTGTGATTTACCATCCAAAACAAATGCTGATTAATTCAGGTGACTATAAAGAAAACAATATGAAAGCAGCGTTGTATAAAGATGGTTTGCATAATGAAGAATTTGAAGGTGGAAATAGAAATGTTGTAGTGGATACAGTTGGATATACAGGATGGAAGCTGGTAGCAGTTTCTAGCGCAAATCCATCCATCTACGAAAATCGAGTGCGTTATATTGTAATTCTGCTTGTTGCAGTAACATTCTTAATCTTGATGTTTATTAACCGTTTTATTTCTCGATTTGTTTCTAGACCATTGTATGTACTTGCAGAATCTATTTCGGGTTTATCACAAGGAAGCAAAAAAGGATTGGAAATATTGCCAGGTGCTACGTCTGAAGTAAAACACCTGGGGGAAGTGATTCATTTTTATGAACAGAGTAATGAAAGACTTGTACATGATATTGTAAAAGAACAGGAAGAAAAGAGAAAGAGTGAACTGGATGCCTTACAGGCACAGATCAATCCACATTTCTTATATAACACATTGGATTCCATTGTCTGGATGATTGAAGAGGGTGGAAAGCAGAAAGATGCAGTATTTATGATTACTGAACTTGCTTCATTGTTCCGTCTATCTTTATCTAAAGGAAAAACAATCATTACGATTGCGGATGAAATCAAGCACGGCAAAAACTACATGAATATTCAGGCAGTACGATTTAAGAATCACTTTATATATGATTTTGATATTCCTGAAGAAATTGAGAAGTATTGTACAGTGAAACTGATTGTTCAGCCTATTCTTGAAAATGCAATATATTATGGTGTGAAAAATATGGATGAAGATGGAGAAATCCATGTTAAAGGCTGGAAAGAAAATGATGATATCTATATTACAGTCAGTGATAATGGATTTGGTATTCCTGAAGACTATCTGAAAACAATTCTTTCAGATACGGAACATAAAAAGGCACATGGTTCTGGTGTTGGCTTAATTAATGTTCATAAGAGAATTCAGCTTAGATTTGGTGAGCAGTATGGGATATCCATTGCTTCTGAATTGGATGAAGGAACATGTGTTACAATTCATATTCCAGCAGTTCCTTATACAGAAGAAAACCAGAAAGCTCTGGAAGATGGAACATATTTTGAGAAGGAGTGATATCAATGAAGAAAAATAAACCATTCATTATTACAGTTGTCATTCTTTCTATTGTAATTATGTCAACGATATTTGCCTTGCGTTCTCCAACAATTGAAAATGTATATGAAATATCAGTCATTGTTCCAAATTCTTCCAATAATATGTGGAATCGCTTTGAGTCTGGTGTTAGAGAAGCTATGGACAATGAAAATGTCATTGTGAATATTGTCAATACAACAGATATGGAAACCCTGGCTGATCAGAAAAATCTGATTGATAAGGAAATTAGAAATGGAACGGATGGATTGATTGTAGAATTTATTGCTTCCAATGATACAGAAAAAGTTGTGGATGATATTGTTTCTAAAACAAATCTTCTATTGTTGAATACAAAATGTGCAATGTATGACATTGATCTGAAAAAAGTTGATACGGTAACACTAGATGATGAATTGATTGCGACAACATTAACTTCTCAATTGTTTGATCAGGTGGGAAGAGATTTAAGATTTAAGCGTGTAGGGATTCTTGCGAATAATGTTGATCAATATAATATGAAAAAACGTCTAAATACTGTAGAAGATATTTTAGATCACGCAGGTGCGAAAATTGCCTGGGTTGTCAGTGGCAGTTCTTTGGAAATGGAAGAACAGTTGAAGTTTGTAGATATTCCAAATTATGTGATTGGATTAAACAGTGTTTCTCTTGATTCTGGAATTGATTTTGCGAAGAAATATAACATTCCTTTATATGGTATTGGTGAATCGGATCAGAATGTTAATGCATTAGATGAAGGAATTATTCAATCGATGCTTGTTCCGGATGTGTTTATGATGGGATATAATTCTGTTCAGTTAATGGTGCAGAGAATCAAGTTTCCTCATGAAAGAAAAGAAAAAATTATTGATTTTTATACGATAAACAAAGAAAATATGTTTTCTAAACAGAATGAAAGTATTTTGTTTCCGATTGGAGATTAATCATGCGTAAAGTATTGTATGGATTATTAACAGTGATGTTATTTTTAACAGGCTGTAAAGAAAAGATAATTGAAGAAAAGCAGAAAATTCGTATTGGTATTTCCTATTATGATTCTTATGATCCATTCATTATGGAATTATCATCTAGAATCGAAAAACAATTAAATGAATACGAAAATGTGATTGTAAAATCGGTTGATTCTGAAAAATCGCAATCAACACAGAATCGTCAGGTTTCTGATATGTTAAGTGATTCTTATGATGTGATTTGTGTCAATCTTGTTGATCGAACTGCACCGAAAAAAATTATCAGTATGGCAGAAGATTCTAATGTGCCAGTTATCTTCTTTAATCGAGAACTGGTATTACAAGATCTAGAAAGCTGGACAAGACTATATTATGTAGGTGCGGATGCAGGTGAATCTGGAAAGATGCAAGGTGAAATTGTTTCTGACTATATCAAAGAACATCCAGAAGTTGATAAGAATCAAGATGGGAAAATTCAGTATATTATTTTAGAAGGTGAAACCGGACATCAAGATGCAATTGTCAGGACAGATGTGTCGATTCAAACAATTTCAGATGCAGGCATTGTTCTAGATAAATTAAGCTTTGCGATTGCTAACTGGAATAGAAGTCAGGCATGTACAAAAACAAAACAGTTATTATCAAAATTCAATACAAATATTGAATTGATCATGGCAAATAATGATGAAATGGCAATTGGTGCAATTCAGGCATTGACTGAAACTGGAATTGCGAAAGAACAATGGCCAATTGTGATTGGTATTGATGGAACAGAAGATGGACTAGAACAGGTGAAAGAAGGAAATATGATTGGCACTGTCTATAATGATGGAATCAAGCAGGCAGATGCGATTGCAGATTTATCCATTGCACTCGCAAAAAACGAATCGTTAGATTCGTTTAATTTAAAAAATGGAAGATATATTCGCAGTCCTTATCAAAAAGTAACAATAGAGAATGTAGATGATTATCTTAAATTGCTGCAGTAATCATTCCAATACTGTTCACCATTTTCAAGCATCTGTTGATATGTTTCAACCATAATATCATGAAGCTCTTTGCATTCATCTTCAAGCAAGAAAGATGCAGGGAGTTTTTTTGTGATGTGATCGATGTCTCCCGCAATACGCATCGCAACATTTTTATCACTGACATGACCGATTCCCACGGCAACCTGCTTATAGGAATGGGAATCAATACAGGAAAGAATAAATTCCTGGGCAAAGCTTTTCCATTCTTCATGAAGAATGGGACTTCTTTCATAATTCAGGATACATAGATCTTCCAGACATTGTCTGAATTCTTTTTCTATTCTTTTTTTATTAAAGAAATGAATGTTTTCTGTTGTTAATGTCTTCGAATTAATCCATCCACGCATAAACAAATCAGCACGTTTATGATCTTTTAGACATACAAAACGTTTTTGTAGAAGCTGTAATCGGTTTTGGTCATCTACTGAATCAGGATTCTTTTCAATATAAGACTTTAAAATGTTTTCTCTTTCATTGATATCCTTGATTTCATAATAATGTTCAGGCCAGTTTTCAAGGTAATTTAAATTGATTTCTTTTTTTAATAACATATATTTATTATAGCTTGATTTGAAAAAAACATAAAATGACGGTATTATTTTTTCTGTTGAAAAAATGGGGAAAATATGAAAAGAGAGAAATTTGGATCACGCATTGGCTTCCTGCTTGTATCTGCAGGATGTGCAATTGGTATTGGAAACGTATGGAAATTTCCATATCTTGCTGGACAAAACGGTGGGGGCTTTTTTGTTCTGTTTTATTTGTTGTTTTTAATTATTATGGGTTTACCTGTATTAACGATGGAATTAGCAGTCGGCAGAGCATCGAAAGCTTCTGTTGTACAGGCATATGAAAAACTAGAGCCGAAAAATTCATTCTGGCATATCCATGGATGGGTGTGTATTTTTGGATGCTTGATGCTGATGATGTATTACACAACAGTATGCGGATGGATGATTGCGTACTTTGTTAAGTTTTTACAAGGTACATTTAATGGTATTTCTACTGAAGCTGCGAATATGGTTTTTTCTAATATGCTGGCCAGTCCAGAAGAGCTGCTTTTATATATGGCAATCAGTGTTTTTGGTGGTTTTGCGATATGTTCTTTTGGTTTGCAAAAGGGTCTGGAAAAAATTTCTACGATTATGATGAGCGCACTCATTGTATTGATTGTTGTTTTAGCTGTACATTCCTGTCTGTTGCCTGCAGCAAAGTCAGGTATTGCATTTTATCTTTTGCCAAGCATGGAACGATTAAAGCAGGCAGGAATATCAACTGTCATTTCTAATGCGATGAATCAGGCGTTCTTTACATTGTCATTAGGTATTGCGGCGATGGAAATCTTTGGGTCATACATGTCTAGTGAAAAAACGTTAACAAGCGAAGCATTTACGATTGCTTCCTTAGATACGTTTATTGCTTTACTGGCTGGATTGATTATTTTCCCGGCATGCTTCTCATTTGGTGTAGATCCTGATGCTGGACCGTCTTTAATATTCATGACATTGCCAAAAGTTTTTATGCATATGCAGGGTGGACAATTATGGGGAACATTGTTTTTTCTATTTATGTCATTTGCGAGTTTTTCAACTGTGATTGCGGTTTTTGAAAACCTGATCTCTACAACAATGGAAAACTTTCAATTTTCTAGAAAGAAGGCAGTACTCATCTGTTGCGTCATTGTATTTGTTATGAGTATTCCATGTGCACTTGGATACAATGTTCTATCAGATGTACATTTGATTGGAGGAAGAGATATTCTAGATTCTGAAGACTTCCTTGTATCAAATTTATTGCTTCCTGGAGGTTCATTGATCTATTTATTGTTCTGTACAACAAAATGGGGATGGGGATTCGATTCATATATGGAAGAATGTAATAAAGGAAACGGAATGCATTTATCAAAGAAGCTTAAGCCATACTTTCAATACGTATTGCCGGTGCTGATTTTAATCATTCTGATACAAGGACTGTTATAAAATTTATTTGAATGGACTATGCCAGTGAAATAGAATTCACTGGCTTTTTAAATGTCTGTTAGGGCGTTTAATAATACCACGTACTATGCGCGTGGATAAAAGAGCTTTAGCGTTGGGCGATATAGTATAAAAAATCTCCAAGTCGTAAGATAGAAATGGACTGACAACCACAACTATCAAAAGACAAGGAGAAGATACCTATGAAAATAGATAACACACAAAGTTTATCGCATACAAGTTATCGGTGCAAGTATCATATAGTGATAGTGCCCAAATATAGAAGAATGGTGATATATAATCGTTTGAGAAGAGATATCATCGAAATATTGAAAGTATTGATTCAAAGAAAACCTGATGTACGTACCATTGAAGGTGAGGCGTGTCCAGATCATATTCACATGCTACTAGAGATACCACCAAATATCTGTTATCAGAAATTATGGGATATTTGAAAAGCAAATCAACATTGATGATATTCGACAGACATGCAAATTTGAAATATAAATACGGGAACAGACATTTCTAGGCAAGAGGATATTTTCTTGATACAGTTGGAAAGAATGAAAAAGTAATAAGAGAGTATATTCAAAACCAACTGCAAGAAGACAAATTAGCAGATCAGATGAGTATGAAGGAATTTATAGACCCTTTTACGGGTGAGCCTGTAAAAGAAGGCAAGGGAAAGATTCCTTATAGGGCGAGAGCATACCACGTCTTTTAGGCGTGGTTATGTGATATATTGTGAACTAAAAAAGGATGCGTATTTGCATCCTTTAAAGTGCTTATTCGTAGTCGCTTGCGTTTAAGCCGGCAGCTTCTAAAGCAGCTTTCGCTGCATCCTTGATTGCATCAGAAGTGACTGTTGCACCAGTCACACCATCAACACTGATTTTGTTTTCCTTTACAATTTCACCAGGTAACTGATCAATAGCATTTGTGCCGATTCCTTCTGTTTCTCCAGCACCGTCAACGGAACATTCAGTGATTTTACCATCTTTTAATGTTAAAGTAACAGTAACGTCACCCATACCTTTTGCTGTACCTTTTGTTGTTCCAGAATATGCAGAACTCTTTGAAGAAGAACAAGCAGTGAGTGAAGCTGCCATAGCAATTGCAACAAGACTATTTAATAATTTTTTCATTTATTTTTCCTCCGTATAATGGCATTATATCGAGGAAATTTGAAAATAACAACGCTTTTACAAAAATAGATATAAAATAATGTTTGCTTTTCATTCTAATCTGTTGTAAACTAGATAAGCAATGCAGGATTACCCAAGCGGTTGAAGGGGCGGGCTTGGAAAGCTCGTAGATCGGGAAACCGGTGCCAGGGTTCAAATCCCTGATCCTGCGCCATAGATGAGTATCTGGAGACAGATACTTTTTTTATATTTTATTGCGTTGTAAAATGTTTGAGGAATATGAAAAAGAATAGAAAATTCAAAACAAATCTGTTGAGAGGTTTTTCCAGATTTCAGAAATTCTGGATTATTTTGCTTCTTTTATTATTAGCTGTTTCTTTATGCTTAACAGTGATTCAATTATTTATTTTGTTATTGATGCGATAAAGGTGAATATATGATTGTAAGAAATATAGAATTTGGGAATGGAACACCTAAGATCTGTGTTCCTGTCATGGGGAAGAATCTTCATTTATTAGAAGAGGAAATCTCTAATTTGCAAGGGTTGAAATATGATCTTGTTGAGTGGAGAATTGATTTCTATGAAGATATGGATCAAGTAAAAAATGATA
Source organism: Bulleidia sp. HCP3S3_C9 (assembly GCF_052064035.1). Lineage (NCBI taxonomy): Bacteria > Bacillati > Bacillota > Erysipelotrichia > Erysipelotrichales > Erysipelotrichaceae > Bulleidia > Bulleidia sp. HCP3S3_C9. The sequence continues at coordinate 21,712 of NZ_JBQHWJ010000007.1, forward strand.
TTTATGTAATACGTGATCTTCTAGGAGAAACACCATTACTTGTAACATGTCGAACACAAGATGAAGGTGGAAATGTCTGCGTGAGCAAAGAAGAGTATTGTTCTCTATTGAAACCGGTGATTTCTAGTCAATGTTGCGATCTTGTTGACCTTGAATGTTTTCTAGATGAAGAAATCATTACTTCACTTGTAAAATATGCACATGAAAATGGTGTGAAAGTTATTATGAGTAATCATGATTTTTCAAAGACTCCTTCCTATGAAGAAATCATGTATCGCTTTTCTAAAATGGAACAAATGCAGTGTGATATTGCTAAAGTAGCATATATGCCAAAAGACAGTGATGATGTTTTGACACTTTTGCGTGCTACAAATGATGCCTCCAGAATGATGTCTTGCTTACTTGTATCAATGTCAATGTCTCAATTAGGTGTTATTTCAAGAATTTCTGGGGAATTTTTTCATTCCTGTATGACATTTGGGTGTGCAGAGAATGCAACTGCGCCAGGTCAATTAGAAGCAAATGTTTTAGCTGGTATCCTGGAAGCTTTGCATCAACGATGAAACAAAGATACTTGTGTGTTACAATAACGTAGGTGATTTTATGTTTCATATTAGTGATTGTAAAAAGTTTTCTAGATGTCCGCGCTTATATTTCAATGATTTAAAGGATGATACGACAGAATATCATCCATTTGTTCGTTTGGATGAAAAAGTAAGTGACCTGGCAATTCAGAAATTAGGAATTCAAGAATATTTTCTTGGCAGTGTTGGTGATGAAGCACAAAAAGCATTGGATGCTTTAGAAAAGTATGAATGGTTGGTAAAGGCTCGTTTTGAGTATGATTCTCTGCGTGTGAAAGTACCATTTCTACATCGTACAAATCGTGGATGGGATTTGTATTTTCTATTTATTGGTATTTATCCACATACAAATGATCTCGCATTTTATACAGATACTTTATGGGTATTGGAAAATAATGGCATTCAAATCAATGATATTTACATGATTCACCTGAATGGTGAATATGTTCGTGGAAAACAGCTTGATCCAGAAAAGCTGTTTGTCGTGACTGACTGTTTCTATAATAATAAAAATAATCCGACGCAGCCAATCAAGCCAACACTTCTGCAGGCAATGAAAGATGTGCATCCTTTACTGGAAGAGATGAAAAATACAACACTGGAAGATTTAGAACCTCCTGTTAGAACGAATAAATGCACAGGAAGAAGCAAGTGTATTTATTATGAACAATGTTTTCCACATGAAGAAAAGATGGAGGATAATTCCATTTTGACGCTGATTGCTTCAAGTGAGAAATATAAGATGCTGGAAGAAGGAAAACGCTATTTAAAAGATGCTGATATTGAACGCATTGAAGGAAGCAGACAACAATTTGCTCAAATCTGTGCAGATTTGAATGGAGGATTGTTTGTTGATCATTTAGCTTTACATTCCTGGCTGTCAAAGATTCAATATCCAATTGCATTTTTAGATTTTGAATGGGAAAGATTTGCTATTCCACCATACATTGGGATGAAGCCGTATGATGTCTTGCCATTTGAATATGCCTTGATTATCATGCATGAAGATGGCTCCTTGCAGAAAAAGATTTATCTTAATATTCATGATGATCGTAGAGATATGGCAGAAAATCTGACAAAAGATATTCCATCAACTGGAACAGTCATTGCATATAATGCAGAAGGAGCAGAAAAAGTGAGAATTCAAGAATTTGCACAACTGTTTCCTGATTTAAGCAAGAAGCTTTTATCCATCAATGAAAGGATGGAAGATCTGCAATTGCCATTCTTGTCTGGAACTGTATATGATACAAGAATGAGAGGACAATGGTCTTTGAAATCTATCATGTCTATGATGGATGATCCAGGATATCAGGCATTGGATATTCGTCAAGGAATGGATGCGGTATTTCAGTGGAGACATTTAGATTATAACGATGAAGTGGATCAAGAAGAAAAGAACAAAATCATTGAGGATCTGAAGAAATATTGTGGTATGGATTCCTATGCAATGACGGTTGTCTATAACTGGTTGAAAAAAAAATAAGAAGTTCAGTGAATGAACTTCTTTTTTATCTTATTTCTTCATCTTTTTTTCACATTATTCCTAAAAGAACTGCTATAATAAAATTATCAAAAAGATATATCTAAAAAATAATCGTCACATGTGTGTATTATACAATTTTAGCAGGAGGAATTATTATGAGGTTCGAAATTGTAGGTAAAAATGTCACTGTTACACCAGCTATGAAGGAGAAGATCGAAAAGAAAATTTCATCATTGAGCAAGTACCTGATTATCAATGATGATACGATCGTAAGAGTCGTTGCACGTGTCTATCCGAATTCTCAGAAAGTAGAAGTTACGATTCCAACAAAGATCGGTATTTTAAGAACTGAAGTAGTAAATGATGATTTCTATGCAGCAGTTGATTTAGCAATTGATAAGCTGGAAGATCAGATTAGAAGACAAAAGACCCGCCTGAGCAAGAGACATAAAGAACATCTTGTACAAGCATTTATTGATGAAATTGAATCCGAAGAAGAAAATGATATTCCAGTAAAGACAAAGAGTGTTACTGCAGAAGAAATGGTACTAGATGAAGCAATCATGCAAATGGAACTGTCTGGCCATAGTTTCTATATCTATAAAGATGAAGACAGTCAAAAAATCGCAGTTGTATATGCCCGTCATAATGGCGGATATGGATTAATTGAAGTCGATGAGTAACTGAAAAAGCTGGGTTTTCCCAGCTTTTTTATAACAATGATGCAATCATGAAGAACAAATTACTTCCCGCAAAACCAATCAATCCTGGAATGAAGGAATTAGATTGATTATATAAGTAAGAAAGAATCGTACAAAGAACAACGTTATATAACAAGGTAATCAATATTGTTAATAGATTCTTGCTTGGAAGAAATAAGATAGTAGTTAATAAACCAATGGAAATGCCAGATAATAAAATGATTTGCAATTCACGGTGATGAATCGTTAATGGATCCGTAGCACATTTTCCTACAATGCAAAGCATACTTGCTTCTGAGAAAGAGTATGCAATCAGCATTCCAATTCTTGCATATCCGTATCGTACGAGTACTTCTGTCCTTGGCATAATGACAATACATTTTAAGTAACGGTTGCTAATATATGTCCATAAAGTAAACAGAACAAATGCGATAAAAGAATAAATGCATGTATCAATAAAGTTATATTTTGCACGATTATAATGAATGCCAAATAGATTCCAATTGTACATGATCATAACAGCAGCACCTAAATTTAGTGAAAACATTAATGAGAGATCATATTGTACAACAGCGATGTTTATTAAATGTGCCAGCAAAGGTGTGCAGATAAATATTGCCAGCGTTATGAGAATTCTTTTCTTAGATAATGTCGTTATAGATGTATTTGTCATAGGACTCCTTACTGTCACGAGTATTTTATCAATCTTCTAGAAGTTTGTCATTTTTTTAAGAAATTTCAGGGAGATTTAGAAAAAACTGTGAATAGTATTATATATGGAGTAAGAGGGGTAGAAAGGAAGTGGAAAATGTATAAAGGAAAGAAAAACTTTAGACAATTGAAGAAGAATGTGATGTATATTGCAAAATGTTATCGAACAAATATTGATCGTCTTTTATTAGATGGCTATGATAACCATAAGGTTGATTATGTAAAACAGACACATTCGGATTTAGAAATGGTTGGATATCTAAACTTTGTTTTAGAACTATGCTCAAAAGAAAGTAACTTATTCTTACGTGCTGTTTATTTTGATCAAAATGATAACAAACTGTATTTCGAGAGTTTGTCTAGATCTTCATATTATCGTTTGGATCGAAAAGCAATCTATGAAATCGCTGATTGCTTAAACTTGTAATTAATGCTAAAATTTTTTTTAGAGGAATATTCATGAATCAATTGGCTATTCTTAATAAAATCTTAGAAAGAACAAGGGGATTTTCTGCTGGTTTGAAAGCGGATACAACATTTGAAGAATTAAAAATGGATGATTATGAAATTGTTGATTTTTTAATGAATGTTGAAGAATACTATCGTTTTGCATTTCATGAAAACGAAATGTTGGAAATGAAGACAATGCAGAATGTCATGGATATGATCAATAAAAATATGCAGGAGGATTAGAAAAAATGCTGAAAGGTATTGCTGCTTCACAAGGAATTGCTATCGCTAAAGTTTATAAGCTTGTTCAACCAGTATTAGACATCCAGAAGAAAGATGCTAATGCAGAAGAAGAATTATCAAAGCTTGATGCTGCTTTTACAAAGACTGTCAATGATATTGAAAAAATCAAGACAGTTGCTTCAAAGAGCTTGAAAGAAGAAGAACTTGCCATTTTTGATGCTCACTTAATGATGGCAAATGACCCAGAATTTAGAGGCATGATTGAAGAAGAAATCAAGAATAATAATGTCAATGCAGAATATGCCGCAAACACAGTTTCTAGTAACATGGTTGCAATGTTTGAAGCTATGGATGATGAATACATGAGAGGCAGAGCTGCAGATATTCGTGACGTTACATTCAGATTAATGTGCAATTTAACTGGTAAAGAAATTCCAAATTTATCTACATTAGATGAACCAGTTATCGTGGTTGCCAAGGATCTAACACCATCTGATACAGGTTCTCTAAATAAAGAATTTGCAAAGGGATTCGCAACTGAAATGGGTGGACGTACATCTCACTCTGCAATCATGGCTAGATCTCTTGAAATTCCAGCAGTTGTTGGATGCAAAGGTATCTTAGAAGGCGTAGATAACGGTGATATGATCATCTTAGATGCTATCAATGGTGAAGTTATCGTTAACCCTAGTGAAGAAGAAATCAAGTCTTATGAAAAGAAGGCTGAAGAATATGCTGCAGAAAAGGCTGCTTTATTTGCTATGAAGGAACAGCCATCCGTATCTACAGATGGCCACAAGGTATTATTAGTTGGTAATATCGGTTCCCCAGCTGATGTTGATGGCGTATTGGCAAACGGTGGTGAAGGTGTAGGTCTATTCCGTTCTGAATTCCTATATATGAAGAGCGAAGATGATTTCCCTAATGAAGAAACACAGTATGCAGCTTACAAAGAAGTTCTTGAAAGAATGGAAGGTAAACCAGTTGTTATCCGTACATTAGATATCGGTGGTGATAAGAAGTTAAACTACTATTCATTCCCAGAAGAAATGAACCCATTCTTAGGTGTAAGAGCTGTTCGTTTCTGCTTAAAGAGAAAAGATATTTTCAAGACACAGTTAAGAGCATTAATTAGAGCTTCAGCTTATGGTCATTTATGCATCATGTTCCCAATGATCGCTACAGTTGCTGAATTCAAGGAAGCTAAGGCTTGCTATGAAGAAGCTAAGGCTGAATTAATCAGTGAAGGCGTTAAGATTGGTGAAAAGATTGAAGTTGGATGTATGATTGAAATCCCAGCTGCAGCAGTACTAGCTGATCAGTTGTCTAAGTATGCTGACTTCTTCTCCATTGGTACAAACGACTTGATCCAGTACTCTATGGCAGCAGATAGAATGAGTGAACCAGTATCTTATCTCTATCAGCCATTGAACCCATCTATCTTGAGACTTGTCAAGATGACAATTGATGGTGCTCACAAGAATGGCAAATGGTGTGGTATGTGTGGAGAAATGGCAGGCGATGAACTTGCTGCTCCGGTTCTATTAGGACTTGGTCTTGATGAATTCTCAATGTCAGCTACATCTATCTTAAGAGCTCGTAAGATGATCAATGGTCTAAGCTATGCAGAAATGCAGGAATTAGCTGCCAAGGCTGTTGAATTAGATACTTGCGAAGAAGTTACAGAATTAATTAAGTCTGTTGTAGAAAAGTAAGTAATTTGAAAAGATGATCCCGTTTCGTGGTCATCTTTTTTTGTGATAAAAGAAAAAGAGGTTATTGACCTCTTAACAATGTACATATGGCATAGAACTCTTTACATAGAATTCTTTTTTATCATCTAAACGAATACATCCAAGACTTCTTCCGTAGACGCATCCACAGTCGATATGGAAGATTGTATCATTTTTTCCGTGTATGATTTTGTTCTCATATTCAGGTCCATAACAGAATGTAGGTACATGCCCAACAATCATCGTGACATCAGAAAATGGATTATCATCAATTCCGATATGTGACCAGACAAGTACTTCTGGTGGAACTTCAGATAAGTGAATATCTGGCTTGTAGTATTCGTCTAACAATCCACCATGTACAAGAAGAAACTTCTGATTATGAATATCCAGGTACTGATAGTATCTTTTGTTTTCTTCCATATACAGTTTAATGTCATAACATTCAGGAAATGAAAGATCCATATACTGATCGGCTGTTGTATATCCACCGTTGTAGTGGAGCCAGTTCATAAAATCTTCTGTCAAATCTGTCATATTGCTGTCTTTTTTGCAGTTGATCAATTCCTGCATATACTTTTCCAGCCAGACATCATGGTTTCCATATACAATATGCATGTTTGGGCTTGCGATAATTTCCTGCAGTAAAGCAATCGATTCTTTTCCTCTATCACAGATATCACCATTTATCCAAAGCTCATCATATTCATTAGAAAAATTAATTTTTTCTAACATGGCATCGAATTCTTTTTTACAGCCATGTGGATCACTTATTACGTATGTACTCATAGTATAATTATTTTAACACAAATTTTTTTTCTTCACATTCTACATCCTCTTTGATATAATTCTTACGTTATAAATAAAGAGAGGTAATTGAAAGATGGGAAGAGCACATGAAGTCCGCGCAGCATCTATGGCTAAAACAGCGGCAAAAAAATCAAAGCTGTACTCAAGATTTGGAAAAGAATTATATATTGCAGCTAAGAATGGCGTCCCTGATCCTGATATGAACCTAGCATTAAAGAGAAAGATTGCTGAGGCTAAATCGAACCAGGTACCTGCAGATGTCATTAAAAGAGCAATTGATAAAGCAAAAGGTGGCTCAGATGATAACTATGATGAAGCAAGATATGAAGGTTTTGGTCCAGGCAATTCAACAATTATCGTTGACTGCTTGACAGATAATACAAACCGTTCTATCACAGATGTTAAAACATGCTTCAATAAGACACACGGTGCTAAATTAGCTGGTGCCGGCGCAGTATCTTTTGGATATCAGTCTGTTGGTCTATTCGTTTTCCCTTATGAAGACGAAGAAGGCATGCTTGATATTTTAATGGATGGTGATGTTGATGTTGTTGATTTATCTTGTGAAGATGGAACAATGACAGTTAAAACAGCTTTCACAGATTTTGGAAAAGCACAGGAAGTAATTGAAAAGGCAATTCCAAATGTTGAATTTGAAGTATGTGAAGCAACATTACTTCCAGATGAATATGTAACTTTAACATCTCAGGAAGATATTGATGCTTATCACAAGCTCATGGATCTTCTAGATGAAGTTGATGATGTAAACAAGGTTTACACAAACGTAATCATTGAAGGTGAATAAAATCTAGTCTGAAGAGTAATCTTCGGACTTTTTTTCTGTGTATGGTAAAATATTAGTAGAAAAGAAAATGAGGATTTTTATAATGAAAGAACAGAATTTGTCGTATAAATTTTATAGACCGAAAACTGAAGCAGAAGCAGTTGTTTTCTGTGTGCATGGAATGCAGGAACATAAAATGCGTTATGATGCATTTGCAAAATATTTGAATGAAAATGGAATTGCATGTATTACGTATGATTTGCCAGGACATGGAAAAAGTGCAAAAGATGGAAAACCAGGATATTTCTCTGATCAGGATGGATGGAAAACATTGGTGAATTCTGCAGTTGAGATTGCCAAGATGGTAAAAGAAGAATATCCAGATCTTCCACTGATCTATTTCGGTCATTCCATGGGAACAATTATTGGACGTGTTTTTCTGCAGGAACATGATGATTTGGTTGATGAATGTATTTTATGTGGTATTCCATGTTATCAAAGTGCATGCAGGATTGGTATCCTTTTAGCAAAAACTGTAGTAAAAATGAAAGGAAAAGACAGTCAAAGCAAGTTTTTAGAAAATCTGGCAACGGGATCATTTAATAAAGTGATTGATCATCCAGAAACAGATGTTGACTGGCTTTCATATAATAAAAATAATGTACAAGACTATATCAATGATGAATTGTGCGGTGTTCCATTTACTTCACAGGGCTATTTAGACTTATTTACATTAATGTCAAAAATGGGAGATCTTTCCCTATATCAATGTAAAAAACCAGATCTACCAATCTATGTATTTGCTGGAGAGGATGATCCGTGTATTGGTGGAAAAAAGGGGTTTGAAGATAGTATTCAGCGATTACAAAATGTCGGATATAAACATATTGATACAAAACTTTTTACGCATATGAGACATGAGGTGCTGCATGAAGAAAATTCTTTGGAAGCAATGCAGGCTGTAGTAACATGGATTAAGAAAAATATCCACTAAAAGTTGAAATACATTGACTTTGTTAATGTCTTTGTTATAATAATTTAGCGTTAACGAGCGCATATCTTTATGAAATGGACGAGAAGTGAATTATTAAAAAATTCTGTACACGTAAACTTTGATGAAGATGTTACGATTGATGCACATGCATTTGATGGTAATTTACTGATTGAAGATGCGAAAGATGTACATGTATCTGGAAGTGGATTCTTAGATGATGAAAACGACAGATTCTATTGTGAGCTTCGTGTAGAAGGAACGATGATTGTTCCAGATTCTATTACGGGTGAAGCAATCGAGTATCCTTTTGTTTCTGAAAGTAATGAAACATATTCGTTTGAAGAAACAGATGAAGAAGATACACGCGTCGTTAGTGGTGAAGTCATTGACTTGATGGATGCGATTATAGATGCCATTCTATTAGAAGTTCCATTAGAAGTGAGTGATGTTCAAGAAGGAGAGTATCCTGAAGGCGATGGCTGGAAGGTATACAGTGAAGCTGAGTATCAGGAAAGCCGGAAAGATCTTATTGATCCGCGTCTGGCAAAACTGAAGCAATTCAAGAGTGAATAGTAGGAGGTGCTAGACAATGGCTGTACAGCAGAGAAGAGTATCAAAACACAGAAGAGACAAGAGAAGAACACATTATAAACTTGTAGCTCCAACATTAGTTAAGTGTCCTGTATGTGGCGAAGTAAAGCGTCCACATCATGCTTGCCCTAATTGTGGTAATGTAGGTAGTGCAGAAACAAGCGCTGCTAAGTAAAAACAAACATTTTACGAATTAGAATATAGGCTTAGGTCTATATTCTTTTTTGTTTTGTAAAATTGAACGAAATGTATAGTTTTTTCTTGCATACAACAACAGAAGTGGTAGAATAGTGTCATGAAGTGGTAGAAAGTGGAGGAAAAGTGATGGTTATGTTCATGGGCGAGTACAGACATAATCTGGATTCAAAAAACAGACTCATTATTCCTGCCAAATTTCGTGACCAACTTTCTACGTCTGTCTATGTAACTGAATGGATGGACGGATGTCTTGCCGCATATACAGAAGAAAAATGGGGTGAGATGGTAATGAAACTGAACAAGCTTCCTAAGACCAATGCCGCTGCAAGAGCATTTGTAAGACATATTACAGGTAAAGCAGATGAATGCGGTATTGACAGTCAGGGAAGAATTTTATTGCCTCAGTTTCAAATTGATGATACAAAAATCATCAAGAATTGTGTCATTGTAGGTGTCAGCGACCATTTCGAGATCTGGCCAGCTGAAAAATATGATGTCTATGATGATGAATCATGCGAAAGCTTTGAGAACTTAGCAGAAGGATTGACGGATTTATTACAATGAAACACGTATCAGTACTATTACATGAAACTGTAGATTCCTTGAATGTAAAACCAGACGGCATTTATGTTGATGGAACACTTGGCAGAGCAGGGCACGCAAAGTATTTGATCTCGAAATTAACAACAGGTCATCTCTATGCATTCGATAAAGATGAACAGGCATTAAAAGAATCCAGAGAAAATCTAAAAGACGTACTTGATAAAGCAACACTGATTCATGCTGATTTTTCTAGAATGAAAGAAGAACTGCATGCAAGAGGCGTTGAAAAAGTAGATGGAATCATGATGGACCTTGGTGTATCTTCGCCACAGTTTGACGATTCCCAAAGAGGCTTTTCTTATCGCTTTGATGCAAGACTTGATATGCGTATGAATCAGGAACAAGATTTAGATGCAGAGAAAGTCGTCAATACATATTCTGAGCAGGAACTGACAAGAATCTTGAAAGAATATGGTGAAGAAAGATATGCGTATGCAATCGCAAAAGCAATCGTAAAAAAGAGAACTATCCAGCCAATCAAAACAACTTTTGAATTGGTAGATGTGATTAAATCTGCACTTCCTGCAAAGGAACTGCGTAAAAAGGGTCACCCAGCAAAACAGACCTTCCAGGCAATCCGCATTGAGGTAAACAATGAACTTGGTGCATTGCAGAAAGGAATTGAAGAAGCACTGGATCTATTGGATGTAAATGGCAGATGTGCAATCATCACATTCCATTCATTAGAAGACCGTATTGTAAAAAATACATTTAAAGACTATTCCTCTGCTCCATTTGTTGAGCCTAGAATTCCATTGAAGGTTGAACAGATGGAGCAGGCCTCCTTCCAATTAATAAATCGGAAGCCTATATTAGCAACACAAGAAGAACTAGATGAAAATCATCGTTCACATAGCGCAAAGCTGCGTGTGATCGAAAGAATAAAAGGATAAGATCATGGCAAAAATCGTAACTGTAAAAAAGAAAAAAAGAAGAATCAATTTATTCCGATTATCTATCGGACTTTTCTTCATTTCTGCTGCAGCTGCGCTTTTTTCATCTTTATTTTTAAGATCCTATAACAATTCTTTAAGTACACAGAAGCAATCTATTGACTCTCAAATTGCTACAATACAAACACAGAACGATGCTGTAAAAGTAGAAATTCAAACTCTATCTTCCTCTGATCGTGTTGATGAAATCGCTGCTGGCAGTGGCATGAGCCGTAACCAGAATAATGTCATCACAATCACAGATGGCTCACAAGATGGGGAGTGAGAAATAAATGAAAAAAAGAAGACGCAATCATGCGATTCGAAATATTATTTGCGTAACATTGGGGATAATGATACTCATTACAGCCAATGTTTTTGTTGTATCTATTGGTAAAGTGCATTTCCTTTCCGGTACAGATCTAAGTGTATATGCAGATAATCAAAATATCGTAACAAAAAAAGAACAGGCATTACGTGGAGAAATCAAAGATCGTAATGGAAATATTATCGCACAGGATAATAAAACATATAACATTGTATGTATCTTGGATTCTTCTAGACCATCCGTAGGAAAAAGCGTTGCATATGTCAAAGACAAAGAACATACGGCTGATGTTTTATCAAAGATTCTCCGTATGGATCGAGAGAAAATTCTGGATTATCTATCACAAGATAAATACCAGACAGAATTAGGACTTGCTGGTAGAAACCTATCTAAAAGTGTGAAAGATGAAATTGAAGCATCTGATTTAACAGGAATTGAATTTACAGATTCGATTCAGCGTGTCTACCCAAATAATGTATATGCATCAAACTTGATTGGCTACGCACAATCGGATGAGAGTGGCAATACTATTGGAAAGATGGGGCTGGAATTATATCTGGATTCCTATTTAAGAGGAACAGATGGTTCTAGAACATATCAGGTTGATAAAGATGGATATGTTCTTCCAGGGATGAAAGAAGAAAAAGTATCGGCAGTGAATGGAGATAATGTGTATTTAACATTAGATTCCGGGATTCAATCCACACTGGAACAATCCTTTCAGACAACAAAAGAAATGTTCAACGTATCACGTGCCTGGGGTGGTGCAATGGAAATCAATACTGGAAAAGTCATTGCCTGGGGACAGACACCTTCCTTTAATCCAAATACTTTGGAAAATATTGAAGACTATACGAACATTGGCGCACAGACACCATATGAACCAGGATCTACATTAAAGACATTTACATGGGCTGCCGCAATCAATGAAGGCAAGTATGATGGAAATGCTTTAGGAGATGGAAATGAATTCTGTTTTACATCTGACAGTAAGAATGATCCTGTACAGACATATTCAGAAGATAACTATGGATGTATCTATAATGCGAGAAAGAAAAAATATGGACAAATTGATTTGGATCATGGTTTAATCTATTCGTTAAATACAATTGCGGCAACAATTCAAACGCAATACATTACGCCTGAAACACATCTAGAATATTTAAAGAAATTTGGTTTCTTTTCTAATGTCAATACAGATGGATTGCCTGAAAGTTCTGGTCTATTGAACTTTACCTGGCCAGCAGATAAATTGTCTTTATCTTATGGGCAGGGCAGTACTGTTACAATGCTGCAACTATTCCAGGCATATTCATCTATTTTCTCAGACGGAACAATGGTAAAACCCTATTTTGTTGATTCCATTGTTGATCCATATGATGAAAGTAAAGTCATCTATAAAGCAGAAAAAACAGCTGTTGGCAATCCGATTACTTCTGATACCGCTAAACAGGTACAATCCATCATGTATCGTGTTGCTAATGATGAAGATGGATCTGCAAGATTCTATCAGATTCCAGAATGCAAGATTCTTGCAAAAACCGGTACAACACAGGTTGCTGACAGTGGCAGTGATGGGAATGCATATGAAACAAGTAATACAACTATTATATCTTTGATGGCTGCACTTCCTGCAGATAATCCACAGGTTCTTGTATATTACGCATTTGAAGGGGACTATAACCCGAATGCACATGCGCAGACAGATGCAACGACAGCCTTTCTAAGAAAAGTTGCACAGACATATGGATTTTCTAATGGAGATAATGCAACAATATCTTCCCAAGAAACAACACAACAGACAATTACGACAGGTACAATGCCTGACTTGTTGAATCATTCACTTCAATACGCAGATAGCAAATTAGCATCAACAGGATGCCAGACAATTGTATTAGGAAATGGAAATGCAGTGATTGATCAATTTCCAAAAACAGACAGTTCCGTTGTCAGTGGAGAAAAAGTATTCCTGTTAACAGATACAAATGCGTTTACGATGCCAGACTTGTCCGGTTGGACTAGAAAAGATGTATCGTCATTGTGGGCTGTCAGTGGATTTGGATTTGAATTAAGTGGAAGTGGAAATGTCATTTCACAATCGGTTGCTCCTGGAACTGTTGTTGAAAAGGGAACAACGATCAAAGTTGAATTTGGTTAAGAGATTGTAATATAATTATACGGCTATGGAGGCGCTTTATGGTTTTGAAACTTATGATCGGTTTTATTGTCAGCCTGGCAGTTGTTCTAGTGCTGATGCCGCCGTTTATCACATATTTAAAAAAATTGTCATTCAAACAATCAGTCAGTGAATATGCACTTGAAGATGATCAGAAGAAGGCAGGTACACCAATTATGGGAGGGGTACTGTTTATCCTTGTTCCAATTTTAGTGACACTTGTTGCTTTTCCTTCTTCAATGAAAGATCTAAATGTCTGGATCATTATTTTAGCATTTGTTGGATATGGACTGATTGGATTTATTGATGACTTTCTCATTGCGGTAAAAAAGAATAATGATGGGTTAACACCAAAGCAGAAATTTACAATGCAGGTTGTTTTAGCAGCTGCTTTCTTCTTTCTCTATCGTATGCATGGAGATCTTTCTATTATTCTTCTATTCTCTAAAACAACACTTTCTTTAGGATGGCTGTATTTCCTGCTTGTATTATTTATGTTTGCTGGAAGCTCAAATGCGGTGAATCTGACAGATGGTATGGATGGATTGAGCAGTGGCGTTACAATCATTGCTTTAGTACCATATGCAATCATTACATATGTTCAGCAGAAATATACAGTATTGATGTTTGTTCTATGTTTGATTGGTGCTTTGCTTGGATACTTATATTACAATAAAAAACCAGCAAAGGTATTTATGGGAGATACAGGTGCATTAGCTTTAGGTGGCGTATTAGCAGCTTTAGCAATGGTGACAAAAACAGAACTGCCTTTGATATTTATCGCAGGCGTTCCAGTCATTGAAACACTTTGTGTCATCATTCAGCAGGTATCTGTTAGAACAGTTCATAAAAGAGTATTCGTGTATACGCCAATTCATTATGCCTTTAGAATTAAGGGCATGAGAGAAGTGAATATTGTAAAAATGTTCTGGGTTGTAGAAGCAATATTTGCTTGTATTGGACTATGGATTGCTTTATATTAATTGGGATCAGTTATTTGATTCCTTTTTTTAAATCAGTATAAAAATCAACAAATAATTTGATATAATGTATTAGTTATCAATGGAGGAGGAAATCGATTTGGAAGTGTTTGATGTAAATAATACCTGTGTTCAGCTTGTGATGGTATTGAAAATGCAGCAACTGAAAAGCAAAGAAATTCCCTCGCTTCAATATGAAAACCTGGAAGACTATCTGAGAGATCGTCTTTGGAAAAATGATTGTCCTAGGTCGCTTCATACGGCAATCAATCAAGTTCTATCTGTAAAAGCACAAGATATTGTACGTTTTTTAGCGCGTAATGCAATTGTGAAAGGTTCATCACAAGACTTAAGTGAATTTGCAGATCTTTTTGGAGGAAAATAAAATGGCAAAGCAATCAAAAACAAAAAAGAGTTCAATTGCGGTATTCATAGGTATTGTTGCTATTCTGTTTGCTTTAGTAACAACAACTTATAGTACAGTGAAATCAAATTTGAACCTTGGACTTGATCTGCAAGGTGGATTCGAAATCTTGTATCAAGTGAAACCTTTGAATGGAGACAGTTCTATTGACATGGATGCGGTTGTGAATTCAATTTCAAAACGTATCAATGTATTAGGTGTATCTGAACCAAGTATTTCTGTTGAAGGAAATGACAGAGTCAGAGTTCAGCTGGCTGGTGTTACAGATCAAGATGCAGCACGTGAAATGATTGGTACAACTGCTAATCTTACATTCAGAGATGTTGATGATAATGAACTAGCTGATTCATCTATCTTAACGGAAGGCGGTGCATCTTTAGCATATAACGAAAATGGGCAGCCAATCGTTTCATTAAAAATCAAAGATCAGAAAAAATTTGCTGAAATGACAAAAGAAGTTTCCAAGAAAACAAAAGGAAGCAACATTATGGTCATCTGGCTTGATTATGAAGAAGGTAACTCCTATAAAACAGAAGCAGCAAAAGCTGCAAAGGGAGAAGAACCTAAATATATTTCTGCAGCAAGTGTAAATTCTGAAATTTCTGGTGACTGTCAGATTTCTGGCAACTTCACAGACGAAGAAGCACGTGAACTGGCTAACCTGATCAATTCTGGTTCTTTACCAGTCAAGATGACCGAATTATCATCCAATGTAGTTTCTGCACAGTTTGGTCAGGATGCTTTAGCAAAAACAGCTTTGGCTGGCGGTATCGGTGTAGCACTTGTTATGCTGTTCATGATTGTTAAGTATAGACTTCCTGGTATTGTATCTGCAATTATGCTTGTTGCATATATCTGGGGCGTATTTGGTCTATATTCACTTATGGGTGCAGTATTTACATTATCAGGTATCGGTGCTCTTGTTCTTGGTGTTGGTATGACAGTAGACGTTAATATCATTGATTTTGAAAGAATCAGACAAGAACTATATAAGGGTAGAAGTGTTCCAAACGCAGTTAGAGAGGGACAAACAGTATCATTCTCTGCAATCTTTGACTCACAGTTTACAACATTCCTTACAGCTTTGATTATGTATATCTGGGGTAATGGATCTGTTAAGGGATTTGCAACAATGTTGATCATTACAGTTATTATGACAATGCTGTTGAACGTTGCTTTAAGTAGAATCATGTTAAAGCTTATTGTAAATTCTCATATTGCGGATAATCATCCTGAATGGTTCGCTGTGAAGAAAGAACAGATTCCAGATATATCTAAAGGACAGTCTCAATTCTATACAGGAACACATCAGTTTGACTATGTTCAGAAATCTAAGCTTGTCATTCGTGCAGCTTTAGCTGTCTTTGCTCTTGCACTATGTCTTGGTATTTTCAATATGGCAAAGGGTAATGGTTTTGTAAAACTAGGTATTGACTTTGCTTCTGGTACAAAGCTGACAATTACATCTGATAACGCATTAACAACAGATGAAGTTAAGAGCGAAATGGAAACACTTGGCTATAAGGGTTTTGCTTATCAGGCAGCTGGAGAAAATTCTGTATACGCTACAACAACACAGACATTCTCTACAGAAGAATTGACAAAGCTAAAGGCTGAATTGAAGGATGTATATGGACAGGAACCAAACGATAACGTTGTAACTCCAGTTGTTGGTAAAGATCTTGTTAGAAATGCAATTATCTTAACAGTTGTTGCCTGGGTTGCAATGCTTGCATATATTACATTCCGTTATCAATGGGATTATGCAGTTGGATGTCTTGTTGCATTGTTCCATGACGTATTCATGGTATTGGCACTATTCATGATTGCCAGATACGAAATTAATACAGAATTAATTTCTGTATTGTTAACAATCATTGGTTATTCTATCAACAACTCTATTATCGTATTCGATAGAATTAGAGAAACAATGGAATCCAAGAAGGGCAACTTAAGCAAGGAACAGTATGCTGAAGTTGTGAACAGTTCATTAGATAAGACAATCAAGATGTCATTCTATGGATCTATTACAACTCTGTTCCCAGTTATCTTCTTGCTTTTTATGGGAAGTAATGCAATCTTTACATTTAACTTCGCTATGCTTATTGGTTTAGTCGCTGGTACATTTTCATCCTTGTTTATTGCACCAAGTGTATGGATTTATCTCAGAACTCATACAAAGCATGAGGATAAGCCAAAGAAGAAAAAGAAGCAGAATAAAGAAGTGCTTGATGAATATACATTCAAAGGAATCAACGCTTAATGCTATAATAGTAGACAGCACAATGTGCTGTCTATTTTTTTGAGGTTTGTATATGAAGATGAAAGCTGTTTTATTTGATTGCGATGGATTGATGTTTGATACTGAAAGAGTCGCACAGGATATGTGGAGAGAAATTGGAAGAAGCTATGGCGTTGAAATTCCGGATGATCTATTTGTGGCAATTACTGGTGTAAAAGATACAAGAGCTTTAACACCATATTTTGAAACTGTTCCACATTTGCAGGATATTTTAGATGCATCTAGAAAAAAGAGATTTGACTTAGAATTCTGGGCATCTTTTTATCCAGACGGTTTGAATAAAAAAGGCTTGGTTGCTTTAAATCAATATTTAAATGAGAATCATATTCCTTGTTGTGTATGTTCATCATCAAAGAAAGAATATGTAGAAACATTACTTCATACTGTCAGTGTTCCTTTACATTTTGACTCCATTGTTGGCGGAGATATGGTAGAACATGGAAAACCGGATCCAGATATTTTCTTGCTTGGTGCATCTATTTTAGGTGTAGAAGCTGAAAATTGTCTAGTTCTGGAAGATTCTAAGATGGGTATTCTTGCGGCAAAACGTGCAGGTATGCATTCCTGCTTTATTCAAGATACGATCAAGCCAGATGATGAAATGAAAGAAAATATTGAATTTGAAAAAGAAGATCTTTCGCAGGTAATTGATCTATTGGAGGAACTGCAATGAAATATGAAGAATTAAGAAAACAATATACGGAGTTTTATTATCATTCCTTTGATATTGAAGATTTGCAGGATGCATATCGATTCACATTTCATTTTGAAGCAAAAGGCCTTTCTGAATTTGCGCCTACAATGACAATTCCAAAGCCAAAAGATATTCCTTCTCACTTAAATACAAAATATGTCAAGGAAGCAGCATTTTCTCTAGGTATGGTGGAACTCATTTCCTACTGGAAAATCGCCTGTCCTGAAAATGTTATTGTGGAATGTGGAAAACTGGATGACTATCAGATTGCCTGGTGGAAGAAGCTGTATTTCCATGGTCTTGGTGAATTCTTCTACGTTAACAATATTCCTCTAGATCCTGATGGATTCATGCATTTATCTTCCTGTGGAGAACAAATCAGTGGTGATTCATATGATGCAGAAGTGAAAGGAAATCTGATTCCTGTTGGTGGAGGAAAAGATAGTTTTGTTACGCTGGATGTACTTACACCATACAAGAAAGATAATTGTGCATTTATCATTAACCCAGTTATTTCTGCAGTCAACTCTGCACATGCGGCTGGTTACAAAGAAGGAAAAGATCTGATTATCAATCAAAGAACACTGGATCCAAGAATGCTTGCACTCAACAAGCAGGGGTATCTCAATGGTCATACACCGTTCTCTGCCATGGCAGCATTTGCTTCTTATTTAACTGCTTTGATCTATGAAAGAAAGTATATTACTTTATCCAATGAATCAAGTGCAAATGAATCAACGATCAAAGGCAGTACAGTGAATCATCAATATTCAAAAACATTTGAGTTTGAGAAAGATTTCCATGAATACTGTAAACGATATCTGACATTGGACATCCAATATTTTTCTTTGTTAAGACCACTTTCCGAATTACAGATTGCTGGATTGTTTTCTCGATTAACTTCGTATCTTCCAGTATTTAGAAGCTGTAATGTTGGCTCTAAAAAGGGTGAGTGGTGTGGTCATTGTGCAAAGTGTCTGTTTGTCTGCTGCATGCTTTGTGCATATCTGGATGATAAAACGATTGTCAATATCTTCCATACAGATATGTTAAATGATCCATCTATGAAAGAACTGTTTGAACAATTAACAGGAATTCTTGATGACAAGCCATTTGAATGTGTTGGTACAAGAGATGAAGTGAATATTGCTTTATGCATGTCCATTCGTCATCATGAGAACAATCATGAAACATTGCCAGAATTACTATCCTGGTATAAAACAAGTACATATTATGAAGCATACAAAGATAAGAGTGTAGATATGCTTGCATTTAATGAAGAGAATAATCTACCTTTAGAATATGCTGAAATCTTGAAAAGAAAGCTGCGTGAATTTTAATGTTAGAAACATGGAAACAAGAATTTGAAGGAAAAAATATATGTATCTGGGGATATGGAATTGAAGGGAAAGCAACGTACCGTTTGATTCGTTCTTTATTTCCAGATATGGAAATTACAATTGCGGATGGTGGAAAAGGATTGGCTACTGCGAAAGAAACAACGGAACATACTATTTGTTTGAGTGACAAAGATTGTGATTTTTCTAAGTTTAATCTAGTGATGAAAGCACCTGGAATTGTTGTGTCTGAAGGACAGTCTTTAGACAATATCAGTGGAGAAGCACAATTGTTTTTAAAGCATTATGCTTCAAAAACAATTGGCGTAACAGGAACAAAAGGAAAATCCACAACAACATCTCTTGTTGCGGAATTACTGCGTGAAAAGTATCCAACTGTACTTGTTGGCAACATTGGTGTTGCATGTTTTGATGCAATTGAAGAAATGGAAAAAGGTGCATATGCAGCTTTTGAAATATCTTGTCACCAGCTAGAGTATTGTCCATATTCTCCTCATATCGGTGTATATTTAAATCTCTTTGAAGAACATTTAGATCACTATGGATCTTTCAAGAAATATGGAGATGCAAAGTTTAATAACTTCAAAAATATGCATGCAGGAGATATTGCAATCATGCATACAATGCTGGATCAATATGGCTATATTGAAAAAGCACCTGTAAAACCAGTATTGATTGGAAAAGATATCTATACAGATGGAAAAGAACTGCATATTCCACAAAAAATACTCACTGTAGATCACTGCTCATTGATTGGTCAGCATAACTATCAGAATTTAGCAGTCGCATGGTATATTGCGGATGTACTCGGAATCAGTGAACAGCAGGTTTTAGATGCCTGTAATAAATTCCATCCTTTACATCATCGTCTAGAAAATATTGGTACAAAGGATGGTATTCGCTATATCAACGATTCTATTTCCACAATTGGTCAGGCATGTATTCAGGCACTACAGTCTATTGATGATGCAGATGTTGTACTTGTCGGTGGAATGGATCGTGGGATTGAATATAATGAGCTGGAAGCTTACTTTAATGAGAAAAAAGACATCAAAGTCATCTTTATGTATGCAACAGGAAAAAGAATCCATCATGAAATGAAAGAAAAAGGATTCGATAGAGAAGGTCTTTTTGAAGTAGAAAATCTTGAAGAAGCCGTTTCTTTAGCAAAACAGATTTGTCGTCAAGGACACAGCGTTGTATTATCTCCAGCGGCAAGTTCCTATGATCACTTTAAAAACTTTGAAGAAAGAGGCCGTATATTTGAGGAGTTAGCATTGCATGGATCATGAACTCATTACCGTCGATGAAAAAGAAATTGTAGAAAAATGGAATGTAGGTAAATTGAGTGGAAAGCTGATTGCCGCATCCAATATGGATGATGCATTGATCTATGATCTTCTTTCTTCAGATGATCATCTTTCTGTATCTAAAGCAGATTGCGTATTAAAAGCTTGTGCACGACTGATAGAAGCAAAAAACAATCATGAAAAAGTGTTTGTTGGTGGGGACTATGATGCAGATGGCATATGTTCAACAGCAATTATGAAACGCACATTAGATGTATTTGGAATAGAAAATGGATACTATATTCCAGATCGTTTTAAAGAAGGCTATGGCTTAAATGCGAAAACAGTAGAACTTGCATACCAGAAAGGATATTCTGTTATCTTGACCGTAGATAATGGTGTCAAGGCACATGATGCTTTACAGAAAGCTAAACAGCTTGGGATGTTTGTGATTGTAACTGATCATCATGAAATTGAAGAAGAAGTTGAAGCAGATATTGTTGTACATCCTGACTATATGGAAAGTGAATTTTCATATCTTTCTGGCGCTGGGGTTGCATTGGAAATCAGCAGAAATCTGATTGGTACAGGCAGTGAATTTGATGAGCTTGTTGCCTTATGCAGTGTTGCTTTGATTGGAGATGTGATGCCTGAGTGGAAAGAAACACGCAAGCTGATCAAAAAAGGTATTTCTATTATGAAACAAGGCAGAGTAAAGTCTTTACGTTCTTTACTGCCTTATTATTCTTCTGTTGATAAAACTGCAATTGCATTTAATATTGTTCCAA
Source organism: Bulleidia sp. HCP3S3_C9 (assembly GCF_052064035.1). NCBI lineage: Bacteria > Bacillati > Bacillota > Erysipelotrichia > Erysipelotrichales > Erysipelotrichaceae > Bulleidia > Bulleidia sp. HCP3S3_C9. The sequence continues at coordinate 42,871 of NZ_JBQHWJ010000007.1, forward strand.
AATTGAATGCGGTAGGAAGAATGAATGATATTTCAAATGTGAATACATTGGTTCCATTTCTCTTATCCAAAGATGATAATGTGATTGCTTCCTACTCTGCACAGTTGAATACTGTCAACGAAAAAAGAAAAGAATTATCAGAAATTGAAAATAGAAGTGCTGAAAAAATGATTGATGATTCTTTGATTCAGATTATTTACAGTCCAACATTTCATGAAGGTATTTGTGGACTGGTTGCGGGAAGACTTGCAAATACGTACCATAAACCATTTCTTGTTCTATCCAAAAGCAATACATTGATCAAAGGCAGCGGCAGAAGTGTTCCAGGATTTAATCTTTTTGATTTTCTTTCAGATTTTGATCAGAAGATTGCGTTTGGCGGTCATGAGCAGGCAGTTGGAATTTCTATTAAGGAAGAAGACTTGACTGTATTGAAAGAACACGTCAGCTATAAGCTGCAGCATCAGCAAATCCACTTTACACAAGAAAAGAAAAAAGCCATTCTTCTTTCAGAAGACGATGTGAGTTTTGATACCGTTGTTGATTTATCAAAACTCTCACCATATCCAAGAACGATGATAGAACCATTATTTGCATTGAAAGATGTTTCTGTGATTTCTCAAAAAGAAACACCAAAAACAATTCGCTATGAAATACAGTTAAAAAATAATGTATTAGATGCAATTGTATATAAGCGAAAAGGTATTTCGACACCAGAAAATGTAAATGGATTTGTCGGAAAACTACAAATAAATCGTTTCCGTGGAAAAATTTCTTTACAGATGATAGTGGAAGAAATATTACATTGAGATATAATATCTATATTATTTTACAAATTTGGAGGAAAAATATGTCATTAAATCTAGAAAACTATATTGCATCCATTCCAGGATTTCCAAAAGAAGGAATTTTGTTTAGAGATGTTACACCAATTCTATCTAACCCAGAAGCATACAAAGAAACAATTCGTTTATTCTGTGACTATGCTAAAAAAGTTGGCGCAACAAAGATTGCTGGACCAGAAGCAAGAGGATTCTGGTTTGGATGTCCAGTAGCTGCTGAACTTTCTCTTGGATTTGTTCCAGTTAGAAAACCTGGGAAACTTCCTCGCGAAACAGTCAGTGAAAAATATGATCTTGAATATGGTTCCAATGAAGTTTGCATGCATAAGGATGCAATTGAAGCAGGCGATAAAGTATTGATCATTGATGATTTGCTTGCTACAGGCGGTACTGCAGAAGCAAGTGCAAAAATGGTTGAAAAACTTGGTGGTGAAGTAGTTGGATGTGCATTTGTCATTGAATTATATGGCAATGGCATGGATGGCCGTGGTACTTTAAAAGACTACGATGTCTATAGTATTTTAAATCTTAGTGACAATTGATTTTATCATGCTTAATAAGTAAAAATCGAAGAGTGATTCTTCGATTTTTATCAAGAGGGGAGGTTAACATGAAAGAAAAGAACAAAGATATTGGAATTAATGATGTTCTAAAAGAAGTCAGAACATATATTCATAATGAAGAAAACATTCAAATCGTTGAACATGCAGCGAATTATGCCAGTGAAAAACATGCTGGGCAGTTTCGTCGTTCTGGAGAACCTTATCTTGTTCATTTAATTAATGTTGCCTATATCCTTGCTACTTTGAAGTGTGGCCCTAAAACAGTAGCAGCTGGCTTTCTGCATGATGTCATTGAAGACTGTGGTATTTCAAGAGATGAACTTGCGGAAGAATTTGATGAAGAAATTGCAGATATCGTAGAAGCAGTTACTAAAATTGGTACATTACGCTTTAAAGGAAAAGATGATCCTGAATATCAGGCAGCCAATCATAGAAAAATCTTTATTGCGATGGCAAAGGACGTACGTGTCATTCTTGTAAAGCTGTGTGACCGACTTCATAACATGAGAACATTACAGTATCAGCCAGAAGCAAGTCAGAAACGTATTGCGGCAGAAACATTAGATGTCTATGCACCTATTGCCCATCGTTTAGGTATCAGTGCAATCAAAAATGAATTAGAAGATCTTTGCTTTTATTATTTGAATCGTGAAGAGTATCATCATATCGCAAGTTTAGTAGAAGCGAAAAAGACAGAAAGAGATGCTGCGGTTTCTCATATGATTTCTGAAATCACTGAAATGTTGAATGAGAACCATCTGCAGTTTAGAATTTTTGGCAGAAGCAAGCATCTATATTCTATTTACAATAAAATGATCAAAAAACATAAGCGTTTTGATCAGATTCTGGATCTTCTTGCGATTCGTATCGTTACACAGTCGGAACTAAACTGTTATGAGCTTCTTGGCTACATTCACGCAAAATACAAGCCAATTCCAGGAAGACTCAAAGATTATATTGCAATGCCTAAACCAAACATGTATCAGTCATTGCATACAACAATTATTGGTGATGATGGGAAAATCTTTGAAGTACAGATTCGTACAGAAGAAATGGACAGCATTGCTGAAAACGGTGTTGCGGCACACTGGAGATATAAAGAAGGGTCAAATTATAATCCAAAGATTGAACAGAAGCAGATTGAAGAAAAACTTGGCTGGTTTAAAAACTTTGCATTATATTCAGAAGAAGAAAGTGCTTCTGAATCTGCAAGTGAATACATGGCAACATTACAGCACGATGTATTTGAAGCAAATGTCTATGTGATGACGCCAATGGGTAGAGTCATTGATCTTCCTAGTGGAGCTACACCAATTGACTTTGCATACCGTGTTCATACAGATGTTGGACATACCTGTGTTGGTGCAGTTGTCAATGGTGTCATGGTTCCTTTAAATACAGAATTACATACAGGGGATGTCATTGAAATCAAGACAAGAAAAGGAACAGAACCAAGTGAAGACTGGCTGCAGTTTGTTAAAACAAATCAGGCAAGAAATAAGATCCGTAATTTCCTGCAGAAAAAAGAAACGGAAAAACGATCTGAACTTGTTGATCTTGGTGAAAAACTGTTAAGAGAAGAGTTAATAAAACGTGGATTTGATGCAAAAGAATACATGGATAAAAAACGCCTGGAAGCAGCCTATCATGATTTCCAGGTTGGCACTTACGTTGATTTCATGTATGGAATCGCAGTGAAATCCATTAACCCAACAGTCGTTACTGAAAAACTGACACGTCAGAAAGCACGCGTTACGGACTTTGAAGAACAGGCAATTTCTCGTATTACAAATCGTGATACAAGTAAAAAAGCAAATACAAAAACAGGTATTATTGTTCCGGGTATTGAATCTATGAGAATGAGTATTGCACAATGTTGTTTACCTGTATATGGAGATGAAATCAAAGGCTTTATTACCAAAGGAGAAGGTGTTAAAGTGCATCGTGCAATGTGTCCGAATATTCATTCTGCAAATGCAAGATTGATTGATGTCATGTGGGATGCAGGAGATCCAACACGTACATATGATTCTGAAATTGTGATTACTGCACGGGACCGTGCATTTCTTGTAACAGATATATTAACAGTCATTTCTCAATTTAAAGCACCAATTGATAAAATCAATGCTGATGTCAATCATGAGCTGTTGATTTCAACATTAAAGCTGACTGTACGTGTGCATGATGTGGAACATTTAAATACATTGATTGCAAATATTAGAAAAGTGGAATCTGTTGTGGATGTTGATCGAGGCTTCCACTAATTCACTTGTTTATTATAGAAAAGAAGTTTATAATGCTTATGCAATTTCGATGAAAGAGAAATTCTTAAAGATTCATTTTTAGAGACAATGATCAGGTGAAAGCATTGAATGAAATCAATAAGAAAAGACACTCTGGAGAAGATATTCTGAAAGATGAGTAGGAATATTCGTTAACCGCGTTAAGGTAATGAAGTGTGCATCTAATGAGTTAGATGTGAATAAAGGTGGTACCGCGCTATGAGCGTCCTTTTGTGTAAAGGGCGTTTTTTGTTTATATAAAGGAGGTTAATATGAACTACCAGACACCTAGAGGAACATACGACATTTTACCAGAAGAGATGAATGCCTGGCATGATGTTGAAGATGTCATCAAAGAAGTAACAAGAGTATACCGTTATCAGGAAATCCGTACACCATATTTTGAAAGTACAAATGTATTCAAAAGAGAAAACGATTCCTCTGATATGGTAAATAAGGAAATGTATACATTTCAGATGGGAAGTGATTCCTATACATTGAGACCAGAAGGAACAGCTGGTGTCATTCGTGCATTTGATCAGCATAAGCTATATGGATCTATGGAACTTCCTGCTAGATTCTATTATTGTGGAGCAATGTTCAGACATGAACGTCCACAGAAGGGAAGACAGCGTCAATTCACACAGTTTGGTGTAGAAAATATTGGTGCGAAGTCTCCTGAATTAGATGCGGAAACAATTGCACTAGGCTATGACATTGTTAAGAAGATGGGTATTTCTTCTGTGAAGGTATTGATCAACACATTGGGAGATGATGATTCTAGAAGTGCATATAGAGAAGCTTTAAAGAAGCATTTTGAACCACATTTAGATGAATTGTGCTCTGACTGCCATAGAAGATTTGAACAGAATCCATTAAGAATTCTTGACTGTAAAGTTGATCATGATCTTGACTGTATGAAACAGGCACCATCATTAAGTGAATATCTCAATGATGAAAGTAAAGAATATTTTGCGCGTGTACTGAAAGCATTGGATGCACTAGGTATTCCATATGAAATCGATGAAAGACTTGTCAGAGGTCTAGACTACTATACACATACAGTATTTGAAGTTGTATCAACACGTCCAGAATCAGGATCACAGGCAACAATTTTCGCAGGTGGCAGATATGACCACTTTGTTGAATACTATGGTGGACCACAGATGAGTGGTATTGGCTTTGCGATTGGCCTGGAAAGATTGATTTCCTTAGCAAGAGAAGAAGGACATGATTTTGGTCATACAGATGATCTAGATGCCTATGTCATTGGCCTTGGTGATGTGAATGATGCTGTTCTAACATATACACAGATGTTAAGACATGAAGGATACGTTGCAGAAGGAAACCTTGTAAAACGTGGCTTAAAAGCACAGTTTAAATCTGCAGATCGAAAGAAGGCAAAATACATTGTCATCATTGGTGAAGAAGAAGTTGCTAATGGAACATGTAATGTCAAGAAGAGTGGCGAAGAACAAATCACAATCAAGAAAGAAGAATTGATTGAAACGATTGGAAAATGGGAAGGTAACAAGTAATGAAAAGAACACATGAAAATGGAACTTTACGTGCAGCAAATGCTGGCGAAAAAGTAACTTTGATTGGATGGGTAGCAAAAAGAAGAAATCTTGGATCATTAGTATTTATTGATCTAAGAGATCGCAGCGGCATTGTACAGGTAACATTTGATGAAACAATGGCTGAAAAGGTAAAAGATGTTCGTAATGAATATATTTTACAGGTAACAGGTACAGTACAGTTACGTAAGGATGCAAATCCTAAGATGGCAACTGGTGAAATTGAAGTACATGCAGAAGATGTTGTAATTGTTAACAGCTCTGATGTTCTTCCAATTGATCTATCTGAAAATTCCACAACAAATGAAGACACAAGATTGAAGTATCGTTATCTTGATCTTAGAAGAACAACAATTCAAAAGAATCTGATCTTAAGACATAAAATCTGTATGGTTGCTAGAAGAGTTCTTGATCAGGAAGGTTTCATTGAAATTGAAACACCAATTCTGGCAAAGAGTACACCAGAAGGTGCAAGAGACTACCTTGTACCATCAAGAATCTACAATGGTCATTTCTGGGCACTTCCTCAATCTCCACAGATCTACAAGCAGCTATGTATGATTGGCGGTATGGAGAAGTATTTCCAGATTGCAAGATGCTTTAGAGATGAAGATTTAAGAGCAGACCGTCAGCCAGAATTTACACAGATTGATATTGAAATGAGTTTTGGTGATGAAGATACAATTTTCGGTATTGTTGAAAATCTAATGAAGAATATCTTCAAAGAAACAAAGAACTATGACTTAGAAGATCATTTTGTACGTCTTCCTTGGGAAGAATGTATGAGGAGATATGGTTCTGATAAACCAGATTTAAGATTTGAAAATGAAATTCAGGATATTACAGATTTGTTCAAGAATACAGAATTTGCTGTATTTAAAAATGTTGTAGAAGATACAAGAGGAATGATTGGTGCATTAAAGTTTGAGAATGCACAGGATAAGTATTCTCGTAAGGGATTAGACAAGCTGCAGGAATTTGTAAAACACGGATTCAAGGCAAAAGCACTTGCATATCTGAAGATGGCAAATGGAGAACTGTCAGGTTCTATTGTGAAGCCATTAAGTGAAGAAGAAAAGAATGCAGTTGTTGAAAGATTAGACATGAAAGATGGTGATCTTGTTCTTATCATTGCAGATAACAATCGTATCGTTGAATCTTCTCTTGGTGCTTTAAGAGTCAAGCTTGCACATGAATTAGATCTCATTCCAACTGGTGAATGCTATAAGTTCTTGTGGGTAACAGACTTCCCAATGTTCGAATATTCTGAAGAAGAAAACAGATGGGTAGCTGCACATCATCCATTTACTGCACCTAAGGAAGAAGATATTGATAAGCTATTCTCTGATCCAGAGCATGTATCTTCTAGAGCATATGACTTAGTATTAAACGGATATGAATTATTATCTGGTTCAATTCGTATTCATGATCAGGATCTTCAGGAGAAGGTATTTGAAGCAATTGGATTATCTATGGAAAAGGCAAAGGAAAGATTTGGCTTCTTCTTAGATGCATTCAAGTTTGGTACTCCTCCACATGGCGGTGTTGGTATTGGTCTAGAAAGATTAACAATGGTACTTGCTGGAACAGACAATATTCGTGATGTTGTAGCATTCCCAACAACAAACTCTTCATTAGATCTCATGTCTGATGCACCTGGTAATGTTGATCCTGAACAGTTGTCTGTACTAGGAATTGAAGTTTCTAAAAAAGATTCTGAATGAATCATATAGGAAATCTCATTCTTATTTGATATAATGCTTAGTGACGTTTAAAAAGGTAGGTATTAATGATGAGTACATTTTGGTCAAGTGTTTTATGGTTTGTAGCTGGTGCAGCTGTTGCAGCAGTGATCACATTCTTTGTTTCTAGAAACTATTTCCAGAAGCAGATTGAAGAAAATCCGCCAATCAACGAAAAGATGATTCGTGCAATGTTCATGCAGATGGGAAGAAAACCAAGTGAAGCACAGGTTCGTCAGGTTATGAAATCCATGGGCGTTAAACCTAAGGAAGCAAAAGACGAAAAGAAAAAGAAGTAAAATAAATACATCCAGATGAAAATCTGGATGTTTTATTTTGGTTATGGAAAAAGAATAATATTTCATAATTAACCATCAGATTCACTATTGAGCAAAAATAGGAAAAGCAGCATTCAAAGCATTCGTAATCTGTCTGCGGGTCATTGGATGAGATTTAAAAATATATTTGGC